>JAJYPP010000081.1 GCA_021795235.1 bacterium | reverse complement strand
CGAAGGAGCGACCCAAGCGACAACGCCCAACTACAGACGGGCTGGTCAGCGCGCCGTCGTCGCTGCAAACTGGACTAAATAGACCTCGTCCCAACGTGGGAGGAACGTCTATGAAAACGGAGACTGTACATCACGATCGACGACGGCTGGTACCCGAGCGCCAAGGTCCTCGCGCTGGTGCGCCGGACGCACCTGCCTCTGACCACGTTCCTCATCGCCAAGGCCGCATCCGCGCACCTGGCCTTCTACAAGGCCCTGGCCGCCGCCGGCGTGCACATCGAGGACCACACCGTCACCCACCCTTGGATGACCAAGCTGGGCTTCCCCGCCCAGGTGAGCCAGTGGGCCGCCAACCGCTCCGACGAGGCCTCGTGGTTCGCCCACCCTCCCGGACTCGGTCGGCCTCCCTACGGCGCAGTCTCCAGGAGCGTGCGCGTGGCAGCCCACCAGGCAGGGCTGAAGGCCCTCGTCATGTGGAGCGCCCAGGTAAGCCCCGGACAGGGCCTCACGACCTGGAACCGCATGCCGCTCGCCGCGGGCGAGATCGTCCTGCTCCACTGGGACCCCGGCCTGGGCGGCGAGCTGGCGATCGTGCTGCGAGCCGTCCACGCAGCCCATCTGACGCCCGCCTACCTCACGCCCCAGGCCCTTGGGGTGTAAGGGTCTGATTGACCGCTACTTCCCAAGTTGGCCAACGTCGGCCAACTTGAGAAGTAACGGTATTGGCTGCCAGGATCAGTTGTCGACCTTGGCCTGCTGGTTGCTCTGCTGGTGATCCTTGGAAGCCTGCGAGTCGTTCTGATTGGTCTGGGAATTTGACTTCGGCTCGGGTGTCTGGGGGAGCTCCGGGACATCCTTGGAGCCGGTGGTCACCGGAGCCTGGGTGTTGGAGGAGCCGTTGGCTGGCACCTGGTTGGCCCGGGGCGAGGTGGGAACGGCCTGGTTCTCCGCCGGGTGTGCTGACATCACGGAATCGTTGCTGGTGCGGATCGACAGCGAGTAGGTCGTCCCGTTGGGCGCCTGCACCCGCACGTCGTAGACCGGGACTCCATGGTCGGTATCGGCCTCGGTCTTGAGCACCGCCGCGGTAGCGGTCCCAGTGAAGTTCCGATCGACGTAGCTGATCGCCGCCTGGTCTGCCGCTGCCGCGGGAGCCGCTGCCACCGGACTGGAGGCCGACGCCAGGTTGACCTTTGCCGGGAGGGCAGCATTTGCCCCCGCCGCGCCCGTGGTGAGTGCGATCGCCGCCGCCCCACCAGCCACCGCCACCGCTCCGACCGCCGTACCGACCGTTGGGATCTTCATCGTGAGTCTCCTTACTGTTGCGGGTGAATCCCTGCCGTTGACTCTGACTGCCCTTCGTGAATGGCTCGTGGGAGGAGCCTTAGAGTCGGTTCACGTTGGGCCGGACGTCCCCGAGGGAATCCGCGCGCCGCCGGCGGCGCAGACCTGAACCGTCACTCCCAGACGGTTGCCCGGCCCCCGATGGGAGCGGACCAAGCCCCCCTGGTTGGCGTCAGAGTGAAGGACCGGACCAGCTCGTCGACTTCGCTCTGTGTGTGGAAACCCTCGCGGCCGGTCTAGCTGGGAGCCGAGGGTCTCGGCGTCGCGCCCAACCCCTCCGTCTCTCTCAGTGCGAACAGCAACCGCTCGACGTCATCCCCTTGGTCCCTTGGAAAGGCCTTCCCTCATGGAATCCATGAGTTCCGCCCTACCAGGTCGGCGCCCGACGGCCATCCGGGATTGGGGACATGCCGAGGCCCGGCCGACGACCGCCACTCTGGCACGCTGCGGGCCGCGATCGTAAGGCGGTAAGAACCCGAGCGAAACTGGGCTCAAGAGCTCGGCTCGGGCCACCGCGCCATCTGCCGCCTGGCCATCAGGGGCAGCAGGGGCAGCAGGTCGGAGCCGATCACCTCGTCCCACGTGTAGGTCGCCGCGGTAGCGCGCCCCTGGCGACGGATGGTGGCACCAAGGCCCGGCTGCTCCTGGAGCCACGCCACGACCCCTGCCAGCTCGGTGGGGTCGTCGGTCTGGACCACCAGGCAGTTGTGGAGGTGACGGGCGTAGTCCTCCCCGGTGGCTCCGACCACGGCCACTCCTCCGGCCGCCATGGTCTCCAGCCCCACCAATCCGAAAGGCTCGAAGCCAGAGTTGGCCAGGACCGCCAAGGAGAAGGCGTACATCTCCGGCAGCAGCTGCTCTGGGAGAAAGGTCGCCAGTTCGATCAAGTCGGAGTCGCGGTGGACATCGAGGGCACTGGCCAGATCCCGCGCGTCGTGGATCGGGTCGCTCCAGCGGCTGACTTTGAGGCCCAGCCCACGCGCCTCGGACATCAGCTGCTGACCGTAGGCCTCCCCTCCCCCTCGGGCCAGCATCCTCACCGGCCGGCCGGCACGGCGCAGCTCTGCCAGGGCGTGGATCGCCTGCTGCCAGCGCTTGTCGGGATGGAACCTGCCTATCTTGAGGACGGTGGCACGCCCGGCGGCGGCGCGCCGAAGCCGCTTGACCGCGGCCGGGTCGGGGCGGGACAGAGCGCTGGCCGGGATGCCGTTGGGAATGACCAGGGGGTCGACGCCACGAGCCTGAACCAGCACCCGCATGTAACGGCTGACGGTGGTGACGGAGGCGGTGTAGGCCAGCGCTCTCCAGTCGACCACCTCGAAGCCGAACTGGTTGTTCGCGTTCCACGCCAAGAGGCAACGATCGCGCACTCCCAGACGCCACAGCAGGTCCGAGACCGTGCGAACCCAGCCCGCCGTATGCCACTCCTCGAACAGCAGTACCGGCGTCGATCCCGCCTTCATGGCCGGCACCACCCAGTCCCTGACCAACTCCGGTGGGAAAGTGGCAGCCAGGTGGTCACGTTTGACGTCCTCGCCGTCGTAGATGCCCCTGGGGAAGTGGCGGGAGACCTCCTGGGCGAGCCGACGGAGCTCGACCCCATCTGCCAGCTCGCGTTCGGGTAGAGATGGATCCCCCACGAAGAACAGGGTCACGGGGTACCCCTGGGCCGCCAGCGCACGACTGAGCTGCGCCACCCTGACCCCGAGCCCCCCGGCCTGACTGTATTGGTCCGGGCCTTCCATCGAGATCACCGCGAAGGCCAGCTGCAGACGCTTCCCGGACTCGAGCGGGCCCGCTGCGGACGGCGGGGTGGCGAGGACGCTCATGGCCTCCCCAACCAGGCTCTGGTGGCCGGTGCCAGCCACTGCCTGGCGGCTGACTCAGACATCTCCTCCAGTTGGACTCGATAGCGCGCTGGGCGCAGCAGCGGGAAGTCGCTCCCGAAGCAGATGCGGTCGGCGCCCAAGAGCTCGGTCACGGCCCGTAGGACCCCCGGACGGTATAGGTACGGTATGGCGGCGGTGTCGAACCACAGGCGCTGGCAGAGATCGCGAACCTCCGGCATGTGCCCATAGAGCGGCAGCCCTCCACCCAGGTGCGCCAGGCACAAGCGCAGGCCGGGCGCAGCTTGCACCATGGGCTCAAGCAACCTCCACAGTCGCCCGGGCGTGGCAGTGCCCTTGCCGGGGTACAGGTGGCCCACCGGCTCACTGGCGTGGAGGAGAACCGGCCAGTCCATCTCCTCGCAGCGCTTGAGAGTCGAACGCAGCCCTCCCTCCCAAGCCAGATTGAAGCCCTGGGCGTCGCAGTTCAGCTCTCCGAGACCACTGAGCCCGAGTCCCTGGCAGCGCCCGATCTCCGCCCCAGCAGAGGCCTGTCCGGGGTTCACGGTCGCGAAGCCGATGAGGCGCCCCCCGGAGGCGCCCACCTCGGCGGCGGTGTAGTCGTTGACCTCGCGGAGCAGGCCCGGGTCGGCGAAGGGCCATCCGAACACCACCGCCTGTTCCAGGCCGACCTCGTCCAGCGCTTGCACCACGTCCTCCCCGGAGGCGAACCGGGGAAACTCCATCGCGTGGCAGGCGGCGAACCAGGGATCCCGCCAAGCCTTGGAGCCCGGGACCCGCAGGTGCAGCGGCAGCAGGTGGCAGTGCCCGTCGATCATCGACTCGGGGCTCCCTCACCAAACCGGCGGGCACGGATCAGCTCGGCCGCGTCACCATCCCGGCAGCCGCCGCCCCGCCAGAGCTCCACCTCGGCTGTCACGGGCCAAGATTACCGTTTGGGTCAGAGCCGCGATGAGGGCTGGGACGCGTCCCGGCAAGGGGTGGGCTCCCCGCCCCTACCCCCGACCGCTGGACGGTGTCGACCAGAGCCCGGTCACCCTGAGGATGAGATAGCCCCCCGCCCGCACCACCACCGGCAGGTGTTGAGCCTCGAACCAGCGCCGATTGACCGCGATCTGGTTGTAGTCACCAGGCTCGAACTCAATGTAGCTGACCCGATATCGGCGCAGGAGCGCTCCCACCTGACAGGGTCGGCCGCTCTGGCAGCCCCTATAAATGGTCGCAACCGCCTGGTAGCGCCGGGCCAGCGGCTGTCCATAGCTCCACAACCAGGCGTCGTAGGCGAGCATCACCTCGCGCCCGGCCAGGGTGGTCACGGGATCGTTGGGCTGGCCCTCGGTGAGGAAGATCGCGTGGGGCCCGGTCTTGGCCCTAACGGCAGCCGCCACCCGCTGGGCGTTGGGTGAAGCGAATGTGGCGCTGGCGCCGACCGGGGCCGAGCCGGCCAGATTGCTCTGACCGACAAATCCGGCGTCCAGGCTCAGGACGCCCGCCAGGACCAGGGATGCCATGGCCAAGGCGGCCAGCGCCTTGAGCCACGGCCGCCGGCCAGCGGTGAGCAGCCAGGCCACGGGCACCGCCGCTCCGAGGTACCAGTAGCTCAGCAGCTTGGTGTTATCCCAGTTCCAGGGCTGGGTGACCACCAGGTTGGCTATCAGGAAGACGGCCCAGAACGGAGCGGCGAAGCCCACCAGGCGGTGACGTCGGACGTCATGCCCCAGCCGCAATGGCAGTCGGGCCAGACCAACCACCGCCAGAGCCAGGAGGCAGAACAGGCCCGTGTTGGACAACCAGAAGCCCACGAACGACAGGTAGAAGCTGGGCTGGGTCAAGGTGTGAGCCAGGAAGGCCGCGATGGTCGGCGGAGAGGTGCCCGTCAGATAGAGGCTGTCGCAGGTGGCTCCAGTCCGGAACTGGGCCTGGGTACAGGCGGTGGCGGCATGGGACAGCCAGCCCAGGTCCAGTTGGGGGAAGAGGTTGGTCCCGACCGGTCCCCCCAGCTGGCCATGGGGGCCAGAGACCACGAACCACAACTGCGGGGCGCCCAGAACTACCAGGGGAGCCAGGAAGGCGACCAGGCCGCGAACCCGGCCCCGCCGGGCCAGCCACCACATGCCGGCCAGACCGACGACCAGGTAGCCGAACGGGTTGAAGAACGGTAGTGCCGCTCCCACCACGCCCGCCGCCACTAGTGGTCGCGACCGCTTCCGAACCAGCGAATCCCACGTGAGCGACAGGGTGAGGGCCACCAGCGCCATGCCATAGGCGAAGTCGCGTTGGGGCATCCAGAAGGCCAACAATGGCTCGTACCACTGGAGGTCTGGCAGCGCCGGAGCGGCCGGCCCCTCGCCGTCGTAGGACCGGGGCAAATGGGTGAGCTCAAAGGGCAGGTGACCCAGGAACCCCACCACGGCTGCCGGGGTGGCGGAGCTCAAGGTGGTACAGGCGCCAGCCGGATATCCGGGGTGGGTAGCGGCCAGCTGCTGGCACCCGTCAGGGTAGCTGGCGGCGAACCCCAGCCCCCCCCCGAGCAGGACCAGCGAGATCGCGACCGAGGCCGCCAGGGGCCGGGTGGTGACGCGCAGGGCCAGGTGCCAGATGAGCACCGTGGCGGCCCATCCGATGACAAATGACGCCATGTCCAGGCTGCCGTAGAGGTTCTGGCCAACGGCCTCCAGGAGGGCGGGCTGGAAGTCGACCAGAAACGGGTACCGCATCGCGGTCCCGGACTCCAGGGAGTCCGCAGGCGGTAGGTTGCGGCCCAGCAGAAAGCTCTGGGCGTAGCTGGCATGGACCGACCAGTCGCCCCACACATGGCTGTTGGCGAGCAGAGCGCCGCCGGGCCCTGGGTAGAGAGCTCCGCGGAACAGGAGCCAGAATGCCAGACCCAGCAGGGCCGCGACCAGCACTGCCCATCTGGTTTCCGGGGACCACCGCGCCCACCCGGAGATGTGGCCCAGCACCCAGTCCCGGTCGACCCGGGCCCACCAGATGCGCCAGCGGCAGGCGGCGAAGATCAAGATCAGGAGCGCCGGCCCCGCCAGCGCGGATCCCGCCCCCAATCCCAGCCCCAGCGCCAATCCGAAGCTCAGAGCGGTCGAGGATACGAGCCCGAGCGTTAGCGCTGCCGCCCACCGCTCCACCGGACGCCAGGCAAATGGGATCGCATCGGCCTCGGCCGTCCCCGCCAGGACCACCAGCAGCCAGTAGGCAGCTATTCCCAAGACGCGGTCCTGCCGGTCAGTACCAGCCCGGGATCCAGATGTGCTGGAAGAAGTCGGAGGAAGGGATGGGCTGGCCCGTCCAGAGCGGGTAGAAGTAGGCGAAGCACAGCACCACCGCCAGCACCACCGCCCCCGCCACAGGGGCCAGGCTATGGGTCCCCAGCCGTACCCGAGCCACCTGGACGACGGCCCGCACATCGACCATCTGGGCGCAGCAGTACGCCAGTGCCAGGCATACGAAGGGCAGGCTCTCGATGTACTCGTAGAAGAAGAGGATGCGGGAGGGCCACGACCACAGTGCCAGCCAGTCGAACAGGAAGCCCGCCAGGATGAACATGGCAACCCGGTCACGCCTGCGCACGACCAGATACAGGCACCATGCCAGCGCCAGCAACCCCAGCCAGAAGACCGCGGGATTGCCCATGTCGGAGATCCAGGCGTAGTTGGAAACGGTCTGGCCGTTGACGGTACTCACCCCGTTGCCGGTGTAGGTCGCATAGAAGAGCACCGGGTGGGCGTCCAGCGGCCAGGAGTAGAACGGGGAGGCGAATGGGTGCGTCGCCTTCAACGTCGCCTGGTAGCTGAGACTACCCAGGCTGTTCCACTCCACGTCCGCCAGCGACTGCACCACATTGAAGCCGGTTGGAATCCAGAGGTCGACCGACCCCAGGTGGACCTCGCGCAGCGGCATCGCCACCGGCAGGTCACATACCGAGGCCTTGGCCACGAACCCGGTGCAGGTGACGGTGGGGCCAGAGGTGTTGGCGAAATTGACGTAGAGGCTGTGCGAGATCGTCCAGTATCGGAAGAACGAAAGGTAGAAAATCAAGCCGATGATGGCGCCCGCAGCCAGGTAGTGCCACGACCACGACAGGGTGGCCACCATGGTGCGTCGCGCCGCCTCCAGCGGATCGTCGGGGGCCGGCGGGATAAGCCAGCGCGACCGACCCCCGCGCCCCAGGCGGAGGCGCAGGCGGGGCCGGATGAATCGACCAACCAGCAGCACCACCATCAGCAGGATCGCCGGGAGCATGTCGGCCTTACAGGCCAGCCCCAGCCCGGAGGCGACCGCGGTGAGGTACAGCGTGGTGCGCCACTGGCGCTGGGTGCGGGCATGCCAGTGCAGCAGGAACATCCAGTACCCGAGCATGACGAAGAAGACCGCGATCACGTCGATCACCCCGGTCCTCGACTCCACCAACTCCAGACCATCCAGGCTGAGGAACAGGGCGGCCAGGGTGGGGAAGACCCGGTTGCGTCGCCAGAGGCGACGCGCGATGAAGTAGAGGACTCCGATCACCAGGCTGCCCAGGATCGCGGACATGATCCGCCAGCCCCAGGGGTTGAAGCCGAGCCAGCTGATTCCGCCCGCGATGATCAGCTTGGTCAGGGGGGGCTCGGGATCGAAGAAGTCGATCCCCTTGAGGTCCTTTAGGGCGTCCACGGGGAAGTAGACCTCGTCGAAGACGTAACCGCAGGTCCGCTGCTCCCGGTTGTGGGGGCCGACCGGGGCGCTGGTGCATCCCGATCGGTTGAACGGATAGCCCAGGCCCCAGGCGCCAACTCCGAAGATGTCATGGGTGGGTGAGCGGTGCACCCCGGCGGGCGCGGACACGGTGCTGACCGGGCTGAGATTGCCCTGGAGGAAGTCAAGGTAGATGGGGCTCGCCAGCCGCACCGCCAACGCTGCCGCGATCAGGACTCCGGCGATCACGCAGTCGATCCCATCGATCCCAGTGAGCCGGCGGTGGTGCCGTAGGAGCACCGACACCCCCCACACGGCGGCTGCCATCAGCACCGCCACCAGCGGGTTCATCGGCCATCTGAGGAGCAGACTGGCCAGAGCAAAGACCAGAGCTGCGGCGAGGGCCCAACGACCCTCCCTATGGATGGTCCGCCTCAGCTCCAGACTCATCGCCTCCGCCGGGCGGCGTGAGCCGCCGGGGCAGGGGGCCGCTTCCTGATCCGCGCTTGCAAACCCCGGTCCAGCCCCTCCGCGTCCTGCACGATCAGGACCAGGTCCTGGTCGAGGACGGTGCGCCGGCCCAGCAGGCGTCCCAGGCCCAGCAGTGCCGGGGCATCCATTTCCACCCTCACGACACAGATGGGAGTCTCTGCATAGCGGCGCAAGCCCCCGGTCAATAGTTCCCGGCGGGTCGGAGCGTCGAAGAACTGGCGCAAGGTCTGGCAGCGCGACTGCCGGAGCTGAGCGTAGGGAATGCGGGCCGTCTTGAGGTTCGACCGCAACAGGAGTGCATCGTCACCCAGCTCGACGTAGTGGTGGCGTTGCCGCCAGAAGATGGCCCCCACCATGACCAGGGCCAAGGCTGCCAGCACAAGGTAGCTGGGCTGGAACTGATGATGCTCCACCACCACGATCCCCTCGCCGACCAGGATCACCAGAGCGACGTAGATCAGGACGACCCGGGTGCGGCGCCAGAGCTCAACTGACGAAAGCACGCGGTGGCGACTCCTCTCCTGGCTCCCCGCCGTGGCGGTGGGTCCGCTCATCGGGCTCTAGCCGTGAGCGGCGGAGAACAGCGGCCCGCGCCACGCCCTGGAGACCCGGCCAGGCCGCGGATCGGGAGCCGGGCTGGACTCGGCCGCCGCCACCGGGCGGCCGGACGCGCCACGACGTCAGCGGGCCTCAGCATCGCCCAATTATGGCCGGACACCGGCACCAGCCTGATGGGCTGAGCAGGACCGGTCGCGGGTCAGCCTCAACGACCTCCAGCGCCCGCTCCGCCCGTCAAAGTCCAGGAAGCGCCCCCCCTGCGGTCGAGGACCGGTCAGCAGGCGGACCCCCTCCAGGGCCTGCAGGGCGCCCACTATGCCCACCAGGGGTCCCATGACTCCGGCCGTCCGGCAGCTCTGCTCCTGTTCCCCGGACGGACCACGGAACAGGCAGCGGAAACACGGTCCAGAGGGGACGATCGAGGTCACTTGGCCGGCCCAGCCGACCGCCCCACCCACGACCAGGGGTACCCCCCGGTTCACGCACCAGTCATTCACGGCGAATTTCAAGCGGGGCTGGTCCGAGCACTCCAGTACCAGGTCGTGGCCGAGGAGGACTCGATCAAGGGACGCCGGGAGCAGCTGTCGGGGCCGCACCACTACGGTGACCTTGGGGTTGAGGGTGAGCAGGGCGTCGCGAAGGGCGTCGACCTTGAGCCGCCCGATGTCCGGCGTGCGGAACGCCACCTGCCGATGGAGGTTGTCCAACCCGACCCGATCTGGGTCGATCAGGAGCAGCCTCCCGATCCCAGCCCCCGCCAAGTGGAGCGCGGCCGGGCCGCCGAGGCCTCCGCAACCAATGATCGCCACCCGGGAGCGGCCAAGGTGGATCTGCTCGTGCTCGCCGAATCCGGGGAGGAGGAGCTGGCGGCTGTAGCGCTCAAGGTCATCGTCGTCCAGACGATCGGGCCCCGGGGCCGCCCAACCACCGACGTCCATCACCATGAGATCACCCGCTCCGCCCCCACCATCAACTCCACGAACTGTCGATAGTCGATTGTGGGCCACCGCTCGACCACCAGACGGCGGCTGGCATCACGGCGGCTGGCGCGAACGCTGGCGAGGAGGCCCGCGCCGGCGCCCACGTCCGCCAGGTACCCCATCACGGAGTCGGGTGTCTCCAGGACCGCATCGTGGACCAGCACCACCAGCGGGCCGGCGTCCGGGTCGCGACCGGCTACGGACCAGGCGCGGCCGTCCCCCAGACGTGAGATCACGTGCAGGATGTGCGGAGCCTCAGAGGACAAGGCAGCCACCGACCACCCGGCAGAGCCGCTCCAGCTCTTCGCGGTCGATCAGGGAGACGCCCGGCCTCATCGTCCGCCCGGCCAGTCCCAGCCGCTCCAGCGAATCACGTTCCACCAGCACCGGCACATCCTCATCGCTGGTCAGCGCCTCGAACTCCCGCACCAGTTGGTGGCCGCGCCCCCCCGGGTCCATCTCAGGCAGAGCGAGGGCGCTGGCCGCGTCCACCAACGCCAGGATCACCCGTGAGCCCCCCAGGGGCAGGGCCAGCGCGACTCTCACGGCAAGGTGAGCGGACTCGTCCGCGAGGGAGCCGCGTGCCAGCACCAGCAGATCCTCGGTGGTAGCGATCACGTGAAGCTGAGCACCCGGTCAGCGGCCCGAACCATCCGCGCCATGTCGGCCAGGCTGCCGCGGACGACCCCCGACAATTCGCCAGGTTGCGCCTGACGCCAGCGCAGGTCCGCCTCACAAAGAGTCACCGGGACCCGGCCCGCAAGCTGGCCGGCATGGGCCACACCGTCGCCGGCCAGAAAGACCTCGAGCTGGTGCCCCAAACCGGCTGCCGCAGCGGCCAGCTCGAGGACCGTCTCCACTGCGTCCGTCCGGGGCCCGGCGCTGAGCAGAACCAAGAATCTCAACTGCTCGATCCCCAATACCCCGCTTAGCGGCTCCAACCCTGGCGGTGGCGGCCCTTGGCGATGGAGGCGACCACCTCCGCCAGCTCGACTCTACCTTGTCGGCCGCCCCTGCCACCGTCGCCCAACGACTGTAGCTACCAGCCGGCCCATTCGGTCAGGAAGGTCGCTTCGAGACATCCCATCTCCGGGGTGGTGGCATCGATGAGAGCGTACGAAACAGTTAACCTGCGCTCGACGGCAGAGCGCGAGCCGGGGTGGCGTAATGGTAGCCGCAGCGGTCTTAAAAACCGCAGGACGCAAGTCCGTATGGGTTCGAGTCCCATCCCCGGCACCACCAGATTCGATCTCACTTTAAAGGGGAGGCGCTGGCCGTGGCAGGTGTCCACAGTCTGCCTCTCCACAGTCCCCGTCCACAGTTGGGCACGTGCTCACATTGAGTTCCGGCTCGAACATCTCGCTGTCGGGCTCAACCTCCGCCAGCCGGTCACGTGGGGACGCCCTCGGAGTCTGAAGAGTGCCCACAGGTCCGTGGACGAAGGCCCGTCCCGTTCTCCTGCCATAGGGGTAGGCATAGGGGTGACCGCTTACCCGCATGGTGGTCTGGACCAACGAGTAGCGCTTCCGAGGCCGCGCTGCAACACGCCGGGCGATCCGGGCTTGGCCAAGCCGGCCCATAGCCCCTCACTCGGCGCTCAATGCCCTCGCTGCAAACGCTTCCAGCAGCGGTCGCTGTGGAGATTGGGCCCATGGCCAGGGGTGGGACGGGCTGTGGACGCCCCGGCTAGCCAACCCACACCGCGTTGGGCGAGTCACGGATGCCCGCTTGCGAGCCGGATACCCGAGGTCCAAAATGGCCGGAGTGAGCTACCAACTCCAACGGTGGAGTCGAGCAAGCGTCTACCCAGACATGTGGGTAGACCCGGATGAGGATCCCCGGGAAAGCGGACAAGCCAGTCCGGAAGGCGAGCTAGGGACGCTCCAGGACTACCTCACGAAGTACAGACTGACCCTGCTGATGAAGTGCGAGGGTCTCAACGCGGAACAGCTCGCCCGTCGGTCAGTGCCGCCGTCGACCATGTCGCTGCTCGGCCTGCTCCGGCACCTCGCCGAGGGAGAGCGGGCCTGGCGTGGCTGGATCCTGCCTGGCGATCCCCCACCTAAGCTGCACGGCGAGGACGACGCCGACTTCGACGGAGCGGTCGCCGAACAGGCGGTAATCAACTCCGCATATGCCGACCTGGCCCGTGAGCAGGCAGCCACCGACGCCGTGCTGGCCGAGCATCCGGATCTGAGCGAGCGTCTGGGGAAGGGCGCCATCGCCGTCCGGGATCTGCTGGTGCACCGCATCGAGGAGTACGCCCGACACTGCGGCCACGCGGATCTGTTACGGGAGCGCATCGACGGTCGCGTGGGCCAGTGACGCGTTGCGTACGGCGACCCGGTGGCCGCCGCTCCCGTCGAGGTCGCGTGGCCCCGCGTGGTCCATCCGGCCTGCTTCCAGGCGAGAAGGATTCGAGTCCGCCACGCCCCGTTCGGTCGCTGGGTCAAGGACCGTTCGTGGTTGACGACGACCATTTCGGCCTCGTTTGGGGACACTTCCGGTTGCTCGCCGCTACCAGCCGCTGACGCGACTCATCCCGGCGCCGCCGCGCTGACGGCCACTTGCCGCCGCCTTAAAAACCGCAGCTCGCAAGAGCGTATGGGTTCGACTCCCATCCCCGGTACCCAAGGTTTGAGATCAAATCTCGGTTGTCTGAGGAGAGCGTCCCGTCGAGGCTCCGGCGTTTGACAGCAGCTGAGTCTTTCTCCACAGGTTGTCCACAGGTGGCCGACGGTCAGGGCGTCACCAGTCCGCCGGGCCTTGCGAGCCTGGTGCTTCACCACCTCTCGGTACTCCGTAGCCACAGCAGTGAACTCCAGTAAGCTCACTGCTGTGGCACCCCTCGCGGGGTTCCTCCCCCATTGCTGGGTTCGGTTCTGGCCTCACCGCGAACCGCCCGCGCCGAAGCGCTGGTCTTAATCGCGGTAGGGACCGCCCTTGCTATCGGACGGCCCCCCGCTCAGATCCCAGCGTGCGGCACTACCGCACTGGGCTCCTGCCTCGGGTACGAACGTCGAAGCGCGCCTCGGGAAAGGGGTGCGT
>JAJYPP010000080.1 GCA_021795235.1 bacterium | reverse complement strand
TATTTAGGTCATACACTATCCGGCAGCCTAAGTCAAGCACTGGAAACGGGTGCCCCACTAGGAAAACGGCGTGGCGCGGTCAGCTACCAGGGGTCCGAAAGCCTCGATCCTCGGAAACTCAGGCTAGGAGGCCCGCCGGCAATGCGGCTGACCGTCGCACAGAGGCTGGTCTATCTGCTTGGCGGCTTGCAATGGTTCAACGAGGTGCTTGCGGTCGCCTTTACCGCGATCCTGCTCACCGCCTCGCTGGCCCTGGCCCTGGGAGGACATCTTGGCCTTCCCGCGCTGACCGGGGCGGCCCTCGTGGTGCCGCCGCTCCTGATCGCCACCGGAGTCGTGCGCACCCAGTGGGCGCTGCGCACCGCATCCGGCTGTACCAGACGCCAAGCGCTGCGCGCGTACCTGATCTTCTTTGCGCTCTCGTGGGTGGTCGCCCGCGCCTGCCTCGCGGGTCTCATCCATCGGTCCGGGACCTTCCTGAGGACGCCGAAGGTCCGCGGCGCCCGGGCCTGGCAGCGCGCGGTCCGTGCCAGTGCCCCGGAGAGCGCCATAGCGGCCGTCTGCCTCCTCGCTGCCGTGGGCGTCGCGGTGCGCCGCCTGGACACGATCGCGATCGTCCTCGCTGGCTTCCTGTTGCTGCAGGGAGTCATCTACGGTTCGGCGCCGCTGTGCGGTCTTTGGGCAGAGGGGATTCGCCTCACCCCAACCCTCCAGGTCTTCGCGCGTTCGGCCCAGAACACGGGCGAGCGTCCGACCCTCAAGCGAGCGGCCATACGTCTGGGATTGGCCGTCAGTCTGGCCCTGGCCGCCGCCCTCGCTCTGACCGCGGCCGTCACCGCCCCCACCGGCGTGGCTCCGTTCTCAGCCGGCGCGGCCCCAGACCTGGGTCCACGGCTCGGCGGCCTCGTCCCTGCCACGTCGCCTTCGAGCTCACCCTCCAGCTCGCGGTCGGGCGGCACGGCGGGCGGATCCCCAGGGGCCGGTGCCGCATCGCCCCAGCCGACCGCCACGGTGTCCCCGACTTCAACCCCCACCGGTAGCCCGGTCCCGGCTCCGACCTCTCCTGCCTCGAGTCCGAGCGCCCGGCCGACGCCGCCCGCCACTCCCGGCTCGAGTCCGAGCGCCCGGCCGACGCCGTCGGTCATTCCGTCCTCAGGTCCGAGCGCCCGGCCGACGCCGCGGTGACCTCGCGGTCGACTCAATGAGCAGCCCGACGATTCTCCCGGCGGCTTCACGCCGCGGCCCGGCCCACGTGGGCGGCGGGTCAGGCGCTGGCTGCCGCCAGTCGCATCAAAGCGACAGCGCAGGCAACACATGCCGACTTAGCCAATTGTCCACCGGCACCGTGATGGGCTTGCTCCCGTAGCCGCGGGGCGCGGTCATGGCGAATATCCCTTCCCAGAGGGCACCGCACTCCGGGCAGCGCTCCAGCGCAACCCGAGACGCCACAGCCGCGCTGATCTCAGGGCCGATGTATCCGCACCGTCTGCCCACCCCTGAGCACAGTGGCGCCGTGCAGGAGACGGCCGGCGATGGCGCCAGCGCTCACCTGGTCGGCGAAGGCCCGGCCCCAGTCTGAGAAGCCGTGGTTGGGCCACCGAGCCCCGTGGGAGGTCGGGTCAGTGGCAAGCAAACCTGATCGGGAGCGGCCACGAAACCCGTCCGATGGGCGGCAGGCAGCAGGGGACAGCGCTCAGGGAGGCGCCGGGGCGTTGGGCCCATAGGCGACCGCGAAGCCGCTGCTGGTGAGCGAGGATGGGGTGGAGACCTGCTGCCCGTTCTGGACCATCAGGCTCTCGACCTCGGACGAGATCGGCCCGGTCTCGGCCAGGTTGGTGAAGTTGGTGGTGGTGTAGTCGGCCAGGGTGCTCTGCGCGCCGTTCACCTGTGGTGCTTCCACTATCCACTCCACTGAGGACAGCGGCCCGGTGTAGGTCTGGACCGTGGTGAAACCCTGGCCGTTGGTGGTGTCCAGAAGCGATATCGACCAGCTGCTCCCGCTCTGCTGCGCGATCGTGATCGTGAGCAGGTCGCCCGGGGCCACCGTCATAGTGGTTATCGGGGTCTCCGGGCTGGGCAGGATCTCCCACCAGGGGACGATGTAGAAGTTGCTGGGGTTGCTGGGATCCTGGGTCTCCACGATGCCGGCCTGGATGAGGTTGGAGTTGCTGGCGCCGTCGATGCCCACCCATTCCGCCATGTAGGTGTTGGACTGGCCCTGATAGAGGCTCGGCACCGAGAAGGTGCCGCTCACCTGGGTGTAGGGACCGTCACCCATGAAGTACCCGGACCAGTTGGGCGACTGGGCGACCCCCATGGTCGGCGCCGTGATGGTCATGGAGAGCTGGGCGGTGGCGGTCCCGGGGGTCGGCGAGGCAGAGTCCGTCACCTGCACCTGGAAGGTGGCGGTTCCCGACTGCTCGGTGTAGCCGGAGATGAGCCCGTTGCTGTCCAGGGTCAGTCCCGATGGCAGCGCCCCCGAGATGATCTGCCACCGGTAGGGGGCGGTGCCGCCGGTGGCCGCCAGCGAGTCCGAGATGGGAGTGCCGGCCGCCCCCTGCGGGAGGCTGGTGGTGGTCACCGCCAACGGGGCGGCGGTGCTCGAATCGGGCACGAAGTACCCGAAGGCGTCGACGATCACGTCGGCCGACCCGGCATGGTTGTAGACGGTGGCGGACCCGCCGGCACCCAGGGTGGTGACCGTGAGGTTGGGCACAGTCTGGCCCGCCGCCCAGTTGACATCGGAGGCGACCGGCCGCACCCCGCCCGGGTAGACGGTGAAGAAGCTGGCCTGCGTGGTGTTGGTGGCGGTCACGTTGGTGACCACGGCGGTCGCCTGGGACGAGATCCCGTCCAACCCCGCCATCTGCTGGGAGAGGGTCTGCCCGGGGCCCAGCGGCGAGCCCGTGACCCTGGTGTCGAGCAGGCGGACCGGGGCGATGGCGGTGAACAGACCGGCGTTGTTGGGGTGGTTGGGCCCGCTGGTGAAGTAGCCGCTCACATCCACCACCAGGTCGGCCTGGCCCGAGTGGTTGTACACCGTTATCTGCCCGTTGGAGCCAACCGGGACGACCACCCGGTTGGCGACGGTCTCGCCCGCCGTCCAGTTGAGGTCGGAGCTGGTGGGAGGGCTGCCCCCCTGGGGATAGACGCTGAGATAGCCGGCCTGGGTGGTGTCGGTGACGGTCACGTT
The DNA here is from genome assembly GCA_021795235.1 of bacterium. GTDB lineage: Bacteria > Chloroflexota > Dormibacteria > Aeolococcales > Bog-877 > AG-12. Next base: position 9,813 of record JAJYPP010000080.1, on the reverse strand, counting down.
CAGGAGCACGGCCGCCACTCCCGCCGCCGGCAGGTCGCCGGCCCCGGCCGCGGTCAGGGTCAGGGTCGAGCCCGCCTGCAGAGTGTCCCCGCTGTAGGGCTCGCCGCTGCCGGGCCTGGTGTCCGCGATCCGGACCGGAGGCAGGGGCACGTAGCTGCCGGCCGCCGTGCCGCTGGTGGAGGGAGCGAAGTAACCCTGCAGGTCCACCAGCACATCGGTCTTGCCGGAGTGGTTGTAGATGGTCACCTGCCCACCCTGGCCAACGGGGACGACAACCAGGTTGGGCACGGTCTGCCCGGACACCCAGTTCAGATTGGAGACCACCGGCTGGGTCCCCCCGGTGGCATACAGGGTGAGGAAGCTGGCCCGGGTGGTGTCGGTGACCGTGACGTTGAGGGCCACCGCCACCGCCGTCGTGGGCACGCTGCCGCCGACCACGGTGAGGTTGAGCGCGGCCCCCGGCCCCAGGGGCCCGCCGGTGGTCCTGGTGTCCAGGATGCGGCTGGGTGCGAGGGCCGTGTAGACGCTGCCGGTGGTGGCGGTCGCCGCCGTCAAGGTGCCGGCCTGGACCTTGGGTTCGGCCTGAACCTTGGGCCAGGGACGGAGCTTGGCCAGGGTGGCCGCCGAAAGGTCGAAGCTGGTCCCCAGCTGGCCACCGGTGGCCACGGGCTTGGTCGAGCGCGCGGCCATGGTGGCCCCATGGGACTGAGCCGGCGCCGTGGCGGGAACCCCCAGAGTGCCGAAGAGGAGGATGAGCCCGGCCGCCATCCCGACCCGGGCCAGCAAGAGGCGGGGCAAGGCTGGTCCCGGGGCCAGGGCCCGCACCCCAGCCGACCCTGAGACCCGGCGGTGACCGAGGTGGAGCATCAAGACCTACCCATACCAACCGTAAACGTCGATCACGACATCGGTCGAGCCCAGCGAGAGGTTGTAGAGGTTGATCGAGGCGCTCGGCCCCACCGCCATGATGACAAGGTTTTCCGAAGTCTGACCCTTGCTCCAGTTCACCTCAGAGGTCGACGGCACCGCCTGGCCCCCCGGCCCCACCAGGAGCGCCCCGTTGGCGGTGGTGTTGGTGACCGTGACGTTGATGGCGACCGCGGTGACGCCGCTGGTCGGGATTCCCGCCAGCCCCCCCAGGTCGACCGTCAGCTGCTGGTCCTTGCCCAGGGTCTTACCGGCGTAGGCCTGGCCGCTGCCGCTGCGGGTGTCCACCGCCCGGGCCGGCACCACGGTCGCCAGGGAGGTCCCCGAGGAGCCGTACCAACCGGCCACGTCGAGGATGACGTTGACCGTGCCCGCGTGGTTGTAGATGGTCACCTGGCCGCTCGAGCCCAGCTCCATCACCACCTGGTTGGCCACGGTCTGGCCGGCCAGGAAGTTGAGGTTGGAGGCCTGGGGCTGGGCCGATCCGGTGGGGAAGACGGTGAGAAAGCTGGCGGCGGTGGCCCCGGTCTCGGTCATGTTCATGACCACCGACTGGGCCCCGCTGGCAGGGATGCCGCCGACCCCGGCCACCTGGACCGTGAGGGATTGACCCGGTCCCAGCGCCTTGCCCGCATACGGGTGGCCGCTCTTGGGCCTGGTGTCGACTATCCGCTGCGGGTAGACCGAGTTGAGCAGGCCGGCTCCAGAGGTCTGGGCCGTGGCCGCGTACCAGCCCTCCACGTCCACCACCACCTGGGTCGTGCCGAAGGCGTTGAACAAGGAGATGGCCCCGCCGCGGCCCAGGGTGACCAGAGCCAGATTGGCCTTAGTCACCCCCGCCTGGAAGTCCACCGTGGAGGCGAGCGGCAGCGTGACCCCGGCCGGGTAGGCGGTGACGTAGCCCGCCTGGGTCGGGTCGACCACGGTCAGGTTGATGAGCACCGCTTGAACTCCGCTGGCCGGGACGCCGCCCTCGCCAGCCACCTGGATGGTGATCGTGCCACCCGGACCCGGCGGCTGACCGCTGCCGGGCAGGCCGGATCCCGTCCTGGTGTCCTCGACCCTGGCCGGCACCAGCGGCGTGTAGGCGGCGGCCCCCGAGTAGACGAAACCGTCCAGCCCCTGCGGGGGACTGGCGCCCAAGGTGGTCTCCACCGAGACGTCCACGAACCCAGCCTGCCCGGGTGGCGCGGTGGCGGTGATCTCGGTGGCGGAGTCGACCGTGAAGTTGGACGACGAGTAGGGCCCGAAGTAGACGGCCTGGGCGCCCAGCAGATTCGCCCCCGTGATGACCACCTGGGTGCCTCCCGCGACCGGGCCCTGGTTGGGGCTCACCGTGTCGACCTGGGGAGGCTGGCCCTGGAGGGAGGTGCCGATGTTGGTCAGGGTCGGGATCGAGGGGGACTGGGAGGTCGCCTGCTGCAGCTGGTCCCATCCCTGGGTCGGGCTGTAGGAGCCCGAGACCGCCTCGGTCATCACCCCGGAGAAGATGATCGGGCCGAGGCTCGAGTTCTGGCTGCCCCACTGGCTGAGGGCGGCCCACTCTGCGGCCATCCCGGAATAGTAGATCTCGGGGAGCGCGCAGGTGGCGGGAATCGCCCAGGCGACCTGGTAGACCTGGGCGACCGTCCAGCCGTCGGCACTGCCGCTGCCGCCCAGGACGTCGTCGCCGTAGTCGGCCAGGAACCCGGGCTGGCTCAGAGAGCAGCTGTACTTGGCCGCCGAGGCCGAGGAGTACCCCTGCACCCAGGCCACCGTCGGGGTGCCCGCATACCAGTTGCCGCTGCTGGACTGCTCCATGTCGCTGGCCCCCCAGAGGGTCACCGGCGCCGCCAGGTTGGCAGTCGGGGTCGCGGCCACCGCCTGCTGGTACCAGGCCTGGCCGGAGGCCTGCATCTGGGTGTTGTTGAGGGAGTATCCCGGGTCCACCCCGTTCAGGCTGTTGCTGGTTCCGGCCGCCACGGTGATGCTGGTGGTGCCGGCCCCATGGTCGGACTCGTAACCCGCTATCCAGTCCGAGACCAGGCTGGAGATGGTGGAGTCCGGCACGCAGACCGAGCCCCCGAACAGCTGAGCCCCGTACTCGCTGGTGGCGGTGGTCAGGTAGCAGGGGGCTCCGAAGTCCAGCACCAGCAGGCCGGCGGGGGTCGGCGGGTAGGTGGCCTGGCCCTGCTGGTAGAGCGGACAGGAGGAGGCCGGGCTCGAGGTGCACTGGCTGAGGTAGGACTGATATTCGTAGTAGGAGGGGGACGCCTGGGGCGGCAGCGCCGCCGCCTGGGCCTTCACCGTGGGGTCCGCCAGCAGGCGGGCCGTGGCCACCCCGGATTGGGAGATGGACCCGACCGGCCCCTGCTGGCAGCCGCCCTGGGTCGCTGAGCCCAATCTGCCAGATCCCAGATTGAGGACCCGGTAGCTGTTGGCCGCCGAGCGGATGCAGGCGGTCTGCGAGCTGGCGCCCAAGATCCGAAGCGGCCCCGAACCGTGGACCAGGTGGAGGCTCTGGGCCTGGCCAGAGATCTCGGCCACCGCACCGGTGGTGGGCTGGTTGGGGCTGCTGCCCGCCACCGCGAACTGGGTCGCCCCCACCTGCCAGCAGCTGGAGGGGGAGATCAGGGCGCTGCTGATGGGCAGATCCAGACAGGGAACGGCGTGGGGGCGCTGCGCCGGTGCCGCCAGGGTCGAGGCGGGCAGCGAGGAGGCCGGCCCTGGGTGGGCCGACACCGGCGGGGCGGGTTCCCGCCCACCCACCTGGGCCACCGCGACCGTGAGCAGACCCAGCAGGAGCAGGAAGGCCAGTGATCGGCGCCTGGCGATCGCTCGGGGGGGCGAGTGCATAGGGATGGAGCCGGATACCTCAAGGCGACGGGGCTGGAGCCGGAGGCGATGACAACCGGGACAGCGTTGCACCTCCGCCGACGATAGCGTAGACGACTCCGGCTCTTGGCGGCACCCGTCCACTGTCACCTTGTGGTAACAACGGGCGAGGGCCGGCGAGATCGCCCGTCGCCAGGGCCAGCTCCGGCCGGGTGCGGGGCTGGTCGCCGGGCCGGCTGAGCGTCCGGTCAGCTGTACCATCCGAGCACGTCGACCACCACATCGGTCGAGCCGTGGGCGTTGTAGACGCTGAAGCCGCCGGTGGGATTCAGGGTGGCGATCACCAGGTTGGGCACGGTCGAGCCCTCAGTCCAGTTGAGGTTGGAGGCCAAGGGCGGGCTGCCCGAGGGGAAGACCGTGAGGTAGCCGGCCGAGGTGGTGTCGGTGGCGGTGACGTTGACCACCACCGCGGTGGCGGCGGCCGGGACCCCGGCCAGGCCCGTCACCTGGAGGGTGAGCGTCTGCCCCGCCTGCAGGGTCTTGCCGGTGCACTGGTTCTGAGGCTGGTTGGCCCTGGTGTCGCAGATCCTGGCCGGGCTCGGCGCCGGGGCGAAGTGGCTGCCGGCTCCGCTCCCGCCCGCGTAGTAGCCCAGCACGTCGACCACCACGTCGGTCGAGCCTTGAGGGTTGTAGACGGTCAGGCCGCCACTGGAGTTGAGCGCGGCCACCACCAGATTGGCGACCGTGGCTCCCCGGCCCCAGTTGAGGTTGGACGCCGTGGGCGCAGCGCCGGACGGGAAGATGGTCAGATAGCCCGGCGAGGTGGTGTTGGTGGCGGTGACGTTGACGACCGCCGCCTCCGCCCCCACGGGGACGCCTCCTAGCCCCGCCACCTGGACCGAGAGGGTGCCGTTCGGGCCCAGGGTCTTGCCGGTGCACTGGTTCTGAGGCTGGTTGGCGCGGGTGTCACAGACCCGGGTCGGGGAGAGGCCGGTGTAGAGGCCCGGGCCGGCGCTGGTGGTGAAGTAGCCCTCGACATCGATGATCACGTCGGCCTGGGCGGCGTTGGTGACCACCGAGAGCTGCCCCTGCTGGCTCACTCCCACCTCCACCAGGTTGGCGACGGTCTCCCCGCTTCGGAAGTTGAGGTTGGAGCTGGTTGGCGCCAGCTGGCCCGCCGGATACACCGTGAGGAATCCACTGGAGGCCGGGTTGGTGACGGTGACGTTGACCGCCACCCCGGTGACCCCGGAGGTCGGGACCCCGCCCACGCCCGTCACCTGGACGGTGAGCGGGTTGCCGGGGGTGAGGGTCTTGCCGTCGCACTGAGCCGGAATCCCGCTGAGGCCGGAGGGGTTGCCCGCCCTGGTGTCGCAGACCCGGGTCGGGGAGATCGGCACCAGCGCTCCCCAGGCGCCCGACAGGGTGTAGGAGTAGAGGGTGGCGGAGGCGGTGGGGCTGGACCCCATCCAGTCGCTGACCTGGACCGGCTGGGAGCCGCTGCCGGGGGGCGCGAGCACCTGCAGTTCGGTGGGGCTGACCAGGGTCACCGAGCTGGCCAGGGCCGTCCCGAAGGTGACCTGCGCCGGGAGTTGGAAGCCGGTGCCGGTGATGGTCACCGCCGACCCCCCGGACCCGGAGGTGGGGCTTATCGAGCTGACGGTGGCGGCGGTCACCCCTGAGACCGTGAAGGGGAACCAGAAGTTGGGCTGGCCGGTGGCGGTCTGCACCACCACGAAGCCGGCGGTGAGCTGGCTGGGGGCGGTGAAGGCGATCTGCCCCGCGGTCCAACTGGTGGGGGTGACCGGGGTCCCGGTGAGCCAGCTGCTGGTGGGGGTGGTGTAGGGGAGCACCAGCAGCTGCGAGCCGCTGGTGCCGGTGCCCAGATTGCTGGAGGGGGCGGTCACAGTCTCGCTGCCGCCCGCGCTCATGGACGTCAGCTGGGGCGACGATGCCGGGGTCCCGGTGTAGAGCCGGATCGACTGGATCCCGGTCGCCGGGTTGCCGTAGCGCGACTGGAAGGTGGTGTGGTCGCCGAACCAGGGGTCGTTGATCCACAGGGTCCCGTCCGGGCCCAGCCCGGTGATGAGGACGAAGTGCATGCTGCCGTCCAGGGTCACCTGGGCTATCACCGGGTTGCCCTGGGCCAAAGAGCTGTCGATGGCCGAGAGGCTGTCCGACTGCCAGCCGGCGTAGGCGACCGATACCCCCTGCGCCTGGGCGAACTGGGCGACCGCCCCCCAGACCAGAAGGTCCTGGTCCACGTAGCCGCTGTGGTTGGTGAGCCACTGGTTGAGGGTGCCCGGAGTGGCGTTCAACCCGTAGCTCGCCAGCAGCATGGTGGCGGCGGTCATGGCACAGCCCTGGCTGGCGATGGTGGAGGTGCTGGTGCCCAGGTTGGTGGGGCCCCAGGGCTGCCACTGCTGCCCGAATGAGGGAACGGCGGGGCCCTGGCTCCCGCTGGAGGTGGTGGCTGTGGCCGCCCTGACCCCGGCCACCAGGGGCAGGGTGACACCTGCCACCAGCGCCGCCAGGGTCAAGAGCACGACGCTGAGCCGGCCGGCCGAGCGCCGGGCGGTCGGTCGAGGATGGGCGCCCGGGGCCGCCTCGGCGAAGCTGGCGGTCGACATCAGCTCGCCCCCAGAGTGGCGGTGCCGTAGCCGTCGATCGGCGCCGCCGGGTTGTTGTTGGGGAACTGGAACCCGCTGACCACCACCCCGGAGGAGGAGACCGAGCCGGCGGCCACGGTGAGGCTGGCGCTCGACCCCGGGGCCGTGATGGTCAGCTGGTACTGGTGGCCGAGATACACGTATATCTCCTGGCCGGCCAGCCAGCCACTCTGAGAGGTCGAGACCGTGATCGTGGCGGCGGCGCCCGGGGCCACCTGGGAGGGGCTCAGGGTCAGAGTCCCAGTGACCACATTCCCGCCGGCGTCCATCGGGTAGGGGTACTTCCCGCCGGAGGAGGGTGGCGGGCTCGGTGGTGCGCTCTTGCCCGCGCCGGGGGAGGCGGTCGGGTTGGCGCTCGGGGCGGGAGTCGACGAGGCGGTGGGGGAGGGGACGGACAGCGCGGCCGCGTGACGGCGGTCTCCCTTGCCGCCACCGGTCGCGGTGGAGGTGCTCGCCCTGGAGTGGGCGGCCAGGTGGAGGGCAGCCAGTCCCACGATCCCAACCACGGCCACCGTGGCGACTGCTACTGCGACGGTGCGGAACGAATGCTGCGACATTGCTGATACCAGGAACACGCCGAGACCGGACAACGCCAGACTTCCGAGCCATACCCCTCGGGAGCCAGAGCATCATCGCGGGCCTCGGGCACCACCACAAGTGCCGTTACCAGATCGCGTCAAGCCCGGCGTGCCGCAAATGGAGCCGCCGTCTCAGCCCGCCGGGCTGCAGGCGCGATGCGCGGCCCCGGATCCCCCGGGTCCTCGAGCGGGCCGGAGAGACGGCCCGCTGGTCTTCCCACGGGGATGAGGTGTCGGTGAGCCTGCCCGCCGGGCTCGTCAAACGGATCACGGACAAGGTCGGGGCCAGGGGACTCTCTGGGTAGGTGGCGAAAGCCACAGGGGCCGAGGAACTCAGAGCGGTGCTTCGGGCCTGGCTCACCGGCCAGGAATGAGAACCACATCATCGGGGAGAAGCTGAGGGGTGGCTCCGAGGAGGCATCCCTTGCGTTCGCCTGGCCAGGTCGCTACCAGAAGGTGGAGCTGGAGGACAGTGACGAGCTCTCCATTGAGAAGGGCTCTGAACTACTGGGCAAGCTCAAGACCAAGCCTGGGCTGGGACGGCTGCTACGGGTGACCACGGGAGGGCTGCTGCGGGTGGAGCGAGGGTGGAGGGACATGAAGACCACCCTCGCTCTGCGCCCGGTGTACCACCGCAAGCAGGAGTGGATCCGGGTCCACATCGTGCTCTGCTGGCTCGCCCTGCTGCTGATCCCAGAGCCCCCGCGCTTCCTCGCCCTGGAGGCCAGCCTCTGCCCAGCCGAGGATGATGCGACCCGCCAGCGGTGGTTGGCCAGCAGTGAGCAGCGCCGAGCGGGAGGAAGGCCGGCTGGCCCAGGATCTCGCGGTGGCTGCGGCCGGATTGCCGGAGAACAAGCGTGGGCTCCGAGGACGACCAGACTGCCAGACCGCGGGGCACCGTCCCCTGGCCCTGACGACGCGCCGGTCGTGGGCCCGAAGGGACTTCCATCATGCGGGACGGAGTGCGGCCCCACGGCCCAAAGGGACGGGCTGGACGGCTCTGAAGCGGATGAATGGTGCGGCCCGGGCCGCACCAAGGGGGGCGAAGACCAGAGTGCCCGATGGGAGCGACTTGACCACGCCAGTGCCGACCCCTGTGCGCCGAGACCGCTATGCCAGCGGTCTGCCAATTCGCCGCCTCGGCGGACGTCGACAGTCCGATGAGGCGTTCGAGCTCCTGATCGACCGCTTTACAGAGCACCTCACAGAGAACGAGTATCGCTCGGCCGCCACCGGCCACACCTACGCCAAGTGGGCCCGGAACTACCATCAGTGGCTGCAAACCGCGTATCCGGACCTCCCGATCGAAGCCGCATCTCCCGACACACTCCGAAAGTTCCTCGCCTTCAAGCGCGGCCAGATGGTGAAGGCGAGCACGTTGGCCACGATCCTGCATTCGCTCCGCAGCTTCTATTCGTTCACTCTCTCCGGGGATCCCGACCATCCCAATCCAACTCTGGGGGTCAGGCCACCGAGGGTGATCGCCCCTGCGATCGAACCCTACAGCGAGCAGGAGGTCCGCCACCTCCTCGCCCTCGCCCAGAGGTACGAGCACTCCCCTGACCTGCGCCGCTGGGTGGGCTACGTGGCGCTCACCCTCCTGGCCGGCACGGGCATCCGCAACGGTGAACTGCTGGGTTTGCAAACCGCCGACGTGGATCTGGTGCGCCACCGGCTCAGGGTGGTCGGCAAGGGCTCCAAGCCGCGTACCGTCCCCTTCGGCCCGGCCACAGCTATGGTGCTCGCCACATATCTGGAAGACCTCCGTCCCCGCCTGCCCCAGTCCCCCTACTTCATGGCGAATCCACGCTCCCTGCGCCACGGGCCGTTCTGGGGCCGGCTGGAGCCCAACGCCCTGGTCGCACTGGTGCGCGACCTGCTGGCCGAGTCCGGGATCCCGGGACGGCACTTCCCCCACCGCTTCCGCCACAGCTTCGCCAGCAACGCCCTCCGCGAGGCGGGCAACATCGAGGTCGTGCGAGAGCTACTCGGGCACACCAACATCACGACCACCGGACGCTACCTGCACGCGACGATGGCGGACAAGCACCAAGCCGCCGACGGAATCGACTTCGCCGCCGTCTCCGATCCGATGTCGCCCCAACCTGCGACCCAGCCCGAAGCGGCCCCGGAGCGCGGGCTGGCACCCGCGTCGTGTCCGAGGGCGCCCGCCCCGCCCCAAGAGGGCCCCGCCTCGCGCCCAGTTCCCTTGCTGTCCAATCTGGGGGAGGAGGCCGTGGCCAGAGCACTCCAGTGCGCCCGGCTTCTGCCCGCCGGAACCCTCTCTCGGCTTACCTCGCACCAGCTTGCGGAGGCCGCCGTCGGGACGCTGAAGGCCGCCTCCATCGACAGCGATTTGCTCGAGGCGGCCGCAGCGCTGGTCCTCTCCAGAGCCAACCACGTCCCGGTACCGCTGGCGCCACTGCTGAAGGCTCACGGGCCAGAGGCGCTGACGGCCATCGACCGGGCCGGCGCCACCTTGGAACTCCTCGCCGGCGGCGGGGCCGTACCCGGCCGGCCCGCCACGCTGCAGCCGTGACCGTTGCCGCCGCGTGAACTGTAGGAAGCGCCCTCCTGCGGCACCCCTTCTCGATGTTCCCTTACGGGTTTTGGCCTCATCGGGTGCCGCCCGAGCCGTCGGCGCTGGTCTTGCGCTCCCTCCCACGACGCCGAATGATCCAGCGTCCTGGCCGTCGCTGCTAACGCGGCTTTTCGCGACTGAGGTATAGCCCCCAGCCTGATGGGGCGGGGACAGGCGCGCTGGGCCCACCCCTCATCTCAAAGAGATGCTCCCTGGGAGCCATGGTTCGGAGCTGACCGAAGGG
>JAJYPP010000167.1 GCA_021795235.1 bacterium | reverse complement strand
GGTACCGCGCCTGGTCCTGGGGATCTCCAAAGTTGATCGAAGACGGCAGGGTGATGAAGGGCAGGTGAAGCTGCACCGCTTGGGACTCGAAAGCGCTGGCGGCGTCGAGCTGACCAGCCTGCAGCTGAGCCTCCAAAGCGGTCTCAGGGTAAATCTGGGAACCGGGATCGCTGCCTCCCAGGTCCTGCGCCGCCAAACCTGGGGGAAGCCGGTAGAGCTTCACCGCCAGCCCGACCATCATGGCGAACGCCTGCCCCTGAGGATCCGTGGCGGGATCGGTGCGACCGAGCCGAAAACCGGGCTGGGCCAGCAGGGTGAAGAGGTCGCGCAGGGGCAGCTTGTGGTCACGGATCTGGCTCAATCGATGCGCGTAAGGACCGCTGGGATAGTACGCGACGACCAAGGGGCTGGAGGCAATCCGCAACGCCCAGCGCGTGTACCGCGGTTCCAGCAGAGCCAGCGGCCCCGGTCCCACCGAGATGAACACATTTGGGGTTATCTCCCCGGACAGGACCTCCTGGGCGAGGCCAAGGCTGCCGCCGCCGCGCCCCTGGTAGGGATACCCGTCCGCCCTGGTGAACTCCGGCCCAAGGTACTTGGACATGACGAGCTGGAGGGAGCCCGCGAAGGCCGCGTCGACGCTCCCGGATCTGGAGGCTGGGGCTGGAACCGGGTTCGAGCCGCAGCCGGCCACCACCACAGATGTCAGTGCCGCCGCCACGGCCAAGGTGATCCTGCTTCGCACAGCGCAAGCAAGACTAGCATTCGTCATGCGTACCTTGCTCAAAAGATGGCGCCGCTACCCTCCGGCGCGATGACCATCCGGCGGCCCGTTGCCGGAGCTAGACGGGCACCGCACCAATCCGTCTGGCAGACGGATCTTTCCGGGGTGGCGGTGATGGGCAGCAAGGATCCGCTGGGAAGGTTCCGGCCGATACCTGCCGGAATCACCCAGCATCCACGTCACCCGCTGTGCCGTGCTTGGAGAGGTTCAGGCGCAGGTCAGAGGTCCGCCCGACACGTAGATGGGCGCTGGCCATGATCCCCACCCCACGCTGGCTCCTCAGACGGTGCGCCGCCACCCACCACCGCCAGCGCCTTCGTGACGACTGAGCGGGGCCCTGGCGACTCTCTCACGCAGCGGCAGCCGACCCGTCCCTGGATCCCTTTGATGCCGGACCTACGCCCGTACCAGATGGCCAGGCGGAGGGCAACCAGCAGCCGTCCCCGCTCAAGTCGGCCCGACCCCCGGTACCTGGACCTCCACTCCTCGGCCAGTTCGTATCGCTACCGGATGCGCACGGTCCCTGCCCCTCACCGCCGCACTCCGGCGACCGACCTTCGGTGTCATACCTTGGTGAGGGAACGATCGCCCTACGGTGCGCTGCTCGCTGAGCCAACGCACTTGCTTGCGACCGTTGGATGGGCGTGCGAGAATGCGCTTCGGGAGGTGGGTGATGACCGACGGCGCGCGCAAGGACTTCGCGGGCACGCGCTTGGAAGATGCCGATTTTTCCGGCGCTCGGTTGCACAGTTCCAACTTCGAGAACCTCAAGATCACGGACAGCTGGCTGTACAACGCCGACATCTCAGGCGAGATTGACGGGCTCCGCATCAACGGCGTCGAAGTCGCCCCGTTAGTCGAAGCGGAGCTGGATCGCCTCTTCCCGCAGCGACTGAAGTTACGGGCCAACGACCCGGCAGGACTGAGGGTCGCCTGGACGATGCTCGAGGGAGTGTGGCAGACCACTGTTGCCAGGGCCCGGGCGTTGCCAGGACCAGTTCTGGATACGCGGGTGGACGAGGAGTGGAGCTTCACGGAAACCCTTCGCCATCTGATCTTCGCCACCGACTGCTGGCTGCGGCGCATGGTCCTGCAGATCGAGCGCCCCTACCATCCGTGGGGAATGGCCGGTTCCTGGCTGACGGATCCGGCCGCTCTCGGAATCGACCCTGCCGCCACCCCATCGCTCGAGGCGGTGCTCCAGGTCCGGCGCGAGCGCATGCACTCGGTGAAGCAGAAGATCGACGCGGTGACGGCGGAGGAGCTGGAGCGGGTCTGCGTCCCACCGGACGCGCCAGGGCACCCCAACGAGCCACGCTCGGTGCTCCACTGCCTGCATGTGATTCTCAATGAGGAGTGGCAGCACAGCACCTACGCCAACCGCGATCTCGCTGTCCTCGAGGCGCGACCCATCTGAGGCGGCCCAAAAGCGTCGGGTGGACTAGGGAGCGCTGCATCATCCCAGCACGCCACCGCGGCCGCGGCATGACATGCCCCGCTCCACAGCGCTGGAGCGAAACTGTAAGTGGCGCGGCGGAAGGGAGAGGTACAACCCGAAACAGATGTCAACGGGCGAAGACCGGGGCCAGCTGGGAGCACCAGCAAGGTGGGACCAGATTTCTGTCTCTGCCCAGCTCGTGACATTTCCACGCATCAGGTGGGTCGAGCGCAACCTCCGACCCCTGGCCGATGCCCCGTCCAGGTTTCGTGGGTGCCACTGGTCGGGTCCCACTGTCCGTTGACACCAATCGAGGCCGGACCAAGGTCGACCCTGGTCCGGGCCGATCTTGCCGCCATGATCGAACTGCCAGGGGAACACAGAAGCGGGCATGCCTCAGGCCGGCTCGGCTTGGAGAAGCTCCAGGCGGTTTCGGAAAGGATCCTCACTGCAGAAGCGGTCGTAGGCGGGGAATCCACTGTCCCAGGTGACCCGATATCCGGCAGTCACCAGCCGCTCAGCTAGTCCAGGCGGGCCGCGGTCGGGATCAGGATCCGTTATTCACCCGGTCTATCCGGTGAGATCGGCCAGGCTCACTTCCGGCAGCGCTTGGATGTCCGCCTTTGAAAGGCTCACATGGATGCCGTCTTGGGCGCTCACCACCTTGGAGATCGGGATCGAAACCCGCTTGTGCCCCCAGAGGTGACCCTCATCGAGGAGCACGTGGGTCACCTTGTGGTCCGCCGGGTCGATGACCAGCCCCCGCACGCTGCCGA
>JAJYPP010000079.1 GCA_021795235.1 bacterium | reverse complement strand
CCAACCACGCCACGCCCAACTACAGACGGGCTGGTCCGCCATCCGGGCAACCGGGGACGCGGCAAACGGAGACGCGCAGGCGCCATTCATGCAAGTGGATGAACACCTACGTTGTTCGAGACTGTATGCGCACCACCATGAACCTTGACAAGGACGTGTTGCTGGCGGTCCAGGAGCGGGCTAGGCGCGAGAGGCGCTCGGCGGGCCAGGTGTTGTCTGATCTCGCTCGCCAGGCGCTCACAGGAGGACACGTGCCCCCTGTCGCTCTCGCAACGGCGCACCACGGCTTCCAACCGCTGCCGAGTCGTGGTGGTGCTATCTCCAACGCGCTGATCGACCGGCTGAGGGAGGACGGCCCTGAGTGAGCCGGGCACTCCTCGATGTCAACGTGCTGCTGGCCGTTGCTCGACAGTGACCACATCGATCACATCAGGACCCATGACTGGCTCGACCAGGATTTCGACCAGGGATGGGCGTCATGCCCAATCACCGAAAACGGCTTCGTGCGGATCATCAGCCAGCCCCGCTATTCGAGCCCCATCGCACCTGCCGAGGCCATCGAGCTGCTGGCGCGTGCGTGCGCGAGCGGCAATCACGAATTCTGGCCCTGCGACATCAGCCTGCTGGACCAACGGATAGTGGACAGATCCCGGCTCCACGGTCCTCGCCAGGTCACGGATGCCTACCTGCTGGCCCTGGCGGTGGCGCAGGACGGGCGCTTCATCACCTTCGACCAATCCATAGCGCTGCCGTTGGTACACGGCGCTACCGCCGATCACATCACGGTTCTCTGAGTCTCGCCGGCGGCACGTCAGCGGCGGCGCGCTCGGGGGACTGCCCCCTGCCAGGTTACGGTCGGACGGAGCCTCACGTTGACGGCCCACCGTACACCGAGCTGCCCATCGGGGTGCATCTTTGCGGCTATGTGCTGGACGAATCTGATCTCAGCGACCAGCTCGTGGCTGAGGCGAGGCGGTCTCAGCACCAAGCCGGCCGCGGTGGACATTTGCCTTGCGCCGCCCGGTGGGCAAGACCTGGTGCCGCGGTGACGCGCTGGGGATGGAGGGCAGCGGATGGGAGGCGCACCTCAGTGCGGTGCGCAGCAACTCCATGACCTCCTCGACAAAGCTGGCGCCGTCGCAACCTCCAGCCCCAGCCGAGAACCGAGGACGGAGACCTGCGGGGCTACCGCTGCTGGAGCCTGACCTCCAGGGCATCCCGCAGGGCGTCGCCGACGAAGTTGAAGGCGACCACCGTGAGGATGATGGCGATGCCAGCTGGGTAGATCAACCACCAGTACCCGGCGTACACGTAGCTCAGCCCACTGGAGAGCATGCCGCCCCAGTTGGTCGCGGGCGGCGGCACGCCCAGCCCCAGGTAGCTGAGGGTAGCCACGAACAGGATCGCGTCCGCGACCTGGAAGGTGGCGTTGACCACGATCACCCCGATGGTGTTGGGGATGATGTGCCGGAAGAGGACCCTGCTGGTGCCGCCACCCATGACGCGCACCGCCTGCACGTACTCGCGCACCCGCAGGCTCAGGGTCTCCCCTCGCACCAGGCGGGCTGGCACCAGCCAGGCCACCAGGCCGATCACGATGATGAGCTCCGGGATCGAGGTGGTGAAGATGGCGCCCAGCAGGATCAGCAGGAAGAGGAAGGGGATCGCCAGCAGGGCGTCCACGATCCGCATCATGATGGTGTCGATGATGCCCCCGGCCAGCCCGGCCGCCGCGCCCCAGAGGACACCCAGGCCAACCGCGATCAGGGCCGCCGCGAAGCCGATCTCCAGAGAGCTCTGGCCTCCCAGCATCAGCCGTCCCAGGACGTCGTAGCCCACCGGGTCGGTGCCGAGCAGATGCCCGGGGCCCGGGGGCCGGTTGGCGATCGCCGGGTTGTTGAACACCTGCTGGGTGCGGTAGATGAAGGGCCCCACAAAGCAGAACAGGGTCATGAAGACGATCAGGCCCAGGCCCACGATCGCCAGCTTGTTCTCCACGAACACGCGCAGCACCATGAGCCAGGCGGAGCCGGAGTGATACCCCTCCCCACCCTCCGGCATGGTGTCCCGCCCGCCGTGGATTCCGAGCCCGCCGGGCTCGACGTCAGACGGGGTTACCGTCATCCCCATATTCCCAACTCCACTTCCATTGGACGTTCAGCCCCGGCCCGGATCAGGAGACATACCTGATCCTCGGATCCACCACCGCGTAGAGGATGTCGGCGATCAGGTTGCCCAGCACCGTGGCGATCGCGACCACAATCGTCACTCCCAACAGGACCGGGAAGTCGTCGCCCTCCGCAGCCTGGTAGAAGAGCAGGCCCATCCCGGGGTAGTTGAAGACGGTCTCAGTGACCAGGGAACCGCTCAGGATGCCCGGGATCGAGAGCCCGATCAGGGTCACCATGGGCAGCAGGGCGTTGCGCAGGACGTGCTTGAAGAGCACCGCCCGATTGGAGACGCCCTTGGCCCTGGCCGTGCGCACGTAGTCCTGGATGCTCTGCTCCAGCATCGAGCTGCGCATGTACCTGGTGAACAGCGCCAGGGTGACCAGGGTCAAAGTGGCGACCGGCAGCACCATCCCGTTCAGCTGCGAGAACACACTGAACTGGTCCTGCGGAGCCTCCGAGGGGAGCCAGTTCAGGGTCTCGCTGAAGATGATGATCAGGATCAGCCCCAGCCAGAAGGTGGGCATCGAGTAGAAGATGAAGATCAGGCCGGTCCCGGCGTAGTCGTCGGGCTTGTTGCGCCGCACCGCCTGCCACATCCCGGCCGGGATCGCCAGCACGATCGCCAAGATGGCGGCCGTTCCGGTCAGGAACAGCGTCTTGGGAATGCGCTGGGCCAGCAGCGCGGTGACGGTCTCGTTCAGCTTGTAGGAGTAGCCGAGGTTGCCGTGGATCAGGTTGCCGACCCACACCAGGTACTGCACCGGCAGGGGCTTGTTGAACCCGTACTCGATGGTCAGCTCCCTGACCGCCTGCGGGCTGGCCCTGGTGCCCAGGATGGCCCGGATTGGGTTCCCGGGCAGCAGGTGCAGGAAGATGAAGGTGATGATCGTGACCCCGATCACGACCACGACAGACTGCATGAGTCTTCTGATCAGGTATCCGGTCATCGCCTTGGGACTCCCGTTTGAAAGGGCGCTGGTTGCAACAGCCTGGGGTTTGGGGGTCCGGCCCTAGGGCCGGACCCCCACCGACCGCCTCCCCTATCCCGGTGGATAGGAAAGGTAGCGGCTCACGAGGCGTGCGTCAACTCGTGAAGGAGTAGTACTGCGGGTAGATCTCGTCGAAGATGCCCTGGGCATAGCCCGCAAGCTTGGTCTTGACCATCGTCAGCTGGTAGGGGCCGTTGGGCATGAAGACCACCGGCAGCTGCTTGGCGATGTAGTCCTCGTACGCGAACAGAGCCGCGGTCTCACCGGAGGCCGTTGCCGCCGTGTGGGTAGCCGCGATCAGGCTGTTGGCGGTTGAGCTGTTGTAGTAGCCAGGGTTGCTCGAGGCTCCGGTCTGGAACAGCTCGCCGCCGGTCGGGAGGTAGTCCGGGGAGTAGACCCAGCCACCACCCCAGTTCGCCATGTCCCAGTTGCTGCAGGGCTTGGCGGCCGTGCAGGCACCGCCGAACGCGACGCTGATCACCTGCCCGAACGGAACAGAGGACAGGGTCAGGTCGATCCCGGCCTGCTGCTTCATGGTCGATTGCATCGCCGTCATCTCGTTGGTCAGCTCAGTGGCTCCACTGGCGTAGACCAGCTTGAAACTGAGCTGGGCACCCGACTTGATGCCGGCTCCGCAGTCACCGGAGGCCGTGCCGGGCTTGGCGCAGACAGTCAGCCCACCGGGTTTGACGTTCCAGCCGTTGTCCTTGAGCAGGCTCACCGCCTTGCTGGGACTGTAGGGGTAGACCTGGCCGCCCGCCTCGACCGGGCTCACGTCGGGGTTGCCCTTCGGATAGGTCGGAACCGGCCCGATTCCCGGGGTGCCGATGCCGGCGCCGAAGTCCTTGATGTACTGGGGCTGGTTGACCAGCGACTGGAAGGCCTGCCGGAAGTACAGCTGCTTGAAGATGGGCCCGGAGGTCGGGTTGGTGAAGTTGTAGGGGAAGTAGACGAACCCGAAGTCGTTCCAGGGCTTGTAGGTGTACCCAGCCTTCACCAGGGCCGCCTTCTGGCTTAGGTCCTGGGTCGGGATGTATCCGATCGTGAGGTTGCCGCTGTGGAGCTGGCTGAACTCAGCGGTGTCGCTGGTGAACGGCAGCTCCTCGAAGGCCGAGATCGTCGGCTTGGGCGACCCGGAGTAGTTCTTGTTCGGGATCATCTTGACAAAGCCCGAGGTCGTGAACCCAACCTTGGGCGCCAGGTGGAAGGGACCGTCGACCACCTGCCAGAGCGGGTTGGTGGCGTAGGTCGAGAGAGACTGCGACTGCAGGTTCAGGAACTGGGCGACGCCCATGGCGCCGGTGGTAGCGGTGCCAGGGTTCGCCGGCTGGTACTGGGTCGGGGTGGTGCCCGAGATCGCGGTGCGGGTCTCGGCCTGGGCATCGTAGTTGCCGACTGTGCCCGTCGCCGAGAGCTTGTCCCATGAGGCCTGGGGCATCGGGTAGATCTGGCTCAGCTCGTTGTAGAGGAACCAGGTCGGGTTGTAGGACGAGTTCAGCGTCATCGACAGCGAGTAGGTGCCGGTCTGCTTGTAGCTCACCACGTTGGTGGGGAAGCCACCGGAGACCGCGGCACCCCAGCCGGGGCCGGGAGCGCTGCTGGTTCCGACCGCGGGAGCGTTGGGCGCGGTCACCGCGGACAGCAGGTTCATCCAGAAGATCACGTCCCTGGCTGTGATCGGCTTCCCGTTGGACCACTGCCAGTGCTTCAGGGTGATGGAGACCTTGGTGTTGTTGTTGGAGAAGACGGGCTTGTTGGCCACACTCAGCCCGGGGTTGAAGACCGGCTCGCTCTTGGTGTTGCCGAACCAGAAGAGGGGCAGGTACATGTTCTGCGAGAAGTCGGAGAGGTTGGTCACGCTGAAGTAGCTGCCGCTGGCCAGCGGCAGGATGTAGTTGGGAGCGGCGTTGGGGCCTTCGGCGAAGGTCACGGTGCCTCCCGAGACTGTCTTGGGGGCGGCGGCGCCCCCGCAGGCCGCCACGAAGAGCGCCGCCACAGTGGCAACCCCCGCCATGCGCCAGAACGCGAGCTTCGGAATACTTCTCACCTGTCTTGTTTCCCTCCTGTGCCTCGATGCCTTTCGATCACGCCGCCGCCGGCGGCGTCCTGGTGGTCTGATCCACGCAGTGTCGCGATCGTAGAGGGTGAGACCGGAGTCCGTCATCCCCCATCAGGGTGATTGTCGGCCCCCGCCGCCGCCGGATACTGCGGGATGAGCCCCTGTTTCCAGGCCCGGAGCACGGCTCCGGCGCGGTCCAGGGCCCCCAGTTTGGCGAGGATGTGGCTGACGTGGGTCTTGACCGTGTTCTCGCTGAGAAACAGGGTGTTGGCGATCTCCCGGTTGGTCATCTCCCGAGCCATGCAGGAGAGCACCTCCAGCTCCCGCTGGCTCAGCAGCGAAACACCGTCGGCAGTCGGGCGGTCCAGCAGCGATTCCCCGGCGGCCACCCTGCGGATGGCGGACACCAGCTCGGCGCGGCTCACGTCCTTGAGCAGGTAGCCGGCCGCCCCCGCCTTGAAGCTGGGCACCACGTAGTTCTCGTGGCCGAAGGTGGTCAGCATCACGACCCGGGTCCTGGGACAGAGCCGCTGTATCTCCCGCAGGGCCTCGATCCCGTCGAGGCCGGGCATCTGGACATCCATCAGGACCACGTCGGGGTCTCGCTCCACGGTCAGGCTGACGGCCTGATGCCCGTCCCCCACGTCGGCGACCACGTCGAGGTCGGGCTCGACCTCCAGCATGGCGCAGATCCCCTGCCGGACCACCGGATGGTCGTCCGCCACCAACACCCGGATCAAGTGGGCGCGGCCTGAGCTCGTGGGTCCGGGGAGGGCACCCGGAGCACGACCCTGGTGCCGCCGCCGGGCCGGCTCTCGAGCTCCAGGGTGCCACCGCAGGCGACCGCGCGCTCTCGCATCGACGTGATCCCAAAGCTGCCGGAGCGCTGCGCCGCGGACGGCTCGAAGCCCCGGCCATCGTCGGTGACCGTCACCCGCAGTTGACCTTCGCTGCGCACCATCTCCACCCGCACCAGGGCGGGAGCCCCGTGATGGAGCGAGTTCGCGACCGCCTCCTGGATGACCCTGAAGACGGCCACCTCGACCCCGGCGGGCATCGTGAGCCCGCGAAGGCCGCGGATCCGGACCGCGGTTCTGGTCCCGGTGCGCTCGCCCACCCGGCTCAGCTCGTCCCGCACCGCCCCGGCGAGCCCTGCCCGCTCCAAGCCCTCAGGGCGGAGG
Source organism: bacterium (assembly GCA_021795235.1). Lineage (GTDB taxonomy): Bacteria > Chloroflexota > Dormibacteria > Aeolococcales > Bog-877 > AG-12. The sequence goes on along the minus strand of JAJYPP010000079.1, from coordinate 6,736 downwards.
TCCCAGACCGACCGCCTGGCCTCCTGGAGGCTGGAGCGCGCCAGCTCGGTCGCGTGGTCGACCGCCTCCCTGGCCCGTGAGGGGTCTCTGCCCAGCCATGCCTCGGCCGCCTGAAGCTGGACGACGATCCCCGCCAGCCCCTGAGCCAGCGTGTCGTGGATCTCGCGCGCCAAGCGGTTGCGCTCGTTGATGGTGGCCAGTTCCTGGGTGTCGGCGAAGAGCTGGGCGTTGCGCAGGGCCAGCGCCAGCTGACCACCCATGACCGCCAGCAGCTCGAGCTGGCGGGAGTCGAACGGCGCCTTTCGGCGCAGGGCCAGATAACCGACCAGGGATGCGGCTGTGATCAGGGGTATGACCAGCAGCCCGTCCGACTGACGGGGCCCGACCATCGGGTCTCCAGCCAACTGGACCAGGGCCTCGCTCAGGGTCTCCTCCGAGCCAGCGTCATGGGCGCCGCCCGACCGGCCCACCAGCCGCACCCCGCTCCGGCCCATCCCATCGGCCAGGAAGACCGCAACCTCCTCCAGAGGCCAGACCTGGCTGAGCTCGGCGACCGCGGTGGCCGCCACGTCCGCGACCACCAGCGAGCGTCCCATCTCCCCGGTGACCGAGTTGAGGGTGGAGAGCTCCTGGTTGCGCAACGTCAGCTCCTCGGTGCGCTCTTGGACCTTGTTCTCCAGCTGGTGTCGGGCATCCTCTATCTGCCCGCGCTGCGCCACCAGCCGAGTCCGCATCTCCTCCAGGGTGCGCTCCAGGATCCCCACCTCATCGACCGTTCCGGCCGTGATGGGGACCGCGGTATGGAGGTCCCCGGCCGACATCCGCTCGGATGCCCTGGTCAGCCGTCGCAGGGGCTCCACCAGCCTTCCGGCCAGCACGTTGGTGAAGGCGACCGCCAGCAGCGCCAGGACCAGCAGGATGGGCAGCAAGAGGGCGGTGACGCCGGTCAGCCCCTGACCGATCTCCTGGGACAGACCGACGACGCTGCCGTCCAGCCCGGAGACCGGGATCGCCACCCCGAGGCTCCAGCGGCTGGCTGGCAGGGGGCTGTAGTAGACCTCCACCGGGCTGCCATCGAGGGTGATGCGCCGCTGCCCCTGGTGGCCGAGGGTCATGGCCTTTCCCACCGCCAGCCAGGGGTTGTGCTTGGCGGTAAGGCTGACCGGCTCAGCCTTGCTCCCCTTGGACCCCAGCCCCAGCGCCGCAGTACCGCCCCGGCCCACGCTGATCACCTGGCCGTTGCTGCTGATGAGGAAGGCGTAGCTGCCGTGAGAGCTCCCGGGAGGGCCGGCCAGGAAGTTGGCGACCAGGCTGTGGACGGTGATGTTGGCGCCGACCCTGTAGCTGACCCCGGAGGCCGTGACCCCCTCGGCCGCCACCGTCACGGTCTGGCCCCCCGCCATGGGATTGGAGTACACGGGGGTCCAGTAGGCGGCCTGGGGCGAGGGCGCGATCAGCTGGCGCCATTGCCCGATCGCGCTCGCCGCCTGCTCCTGCTGGACCCCCAGCTGGTACTCGGCCTGGGACGGCAGCAGCTGCACGAAGCGCGACCGGTCGGCGCTGGTGACGGCGGTGCTGGGAGAGACCTCCAGCAACCCCACCGTGGGTAGCTGCAGCCAGACCTCGGCGATCTCCGGATGCAGCTGGGCGACCGAACTCGCCACCACCTCCAGGCTCCGCAGCGCCAGCACCTGCGGGCTGAGCGGGCTGGAGCCGGCTCCCGCCCCCAGGATCACAGCGTTGACGGGAGCCCCTGAGACCGTCGAGCTGCTCCGGGTCGGGTTGGCCAGGGTGTCGTTGGCGTCGAGGGCCAGGAAACCGATCTGGTCCTGGATGGAGATCAGCTCGTCATTGACCACCGCCGCCTTGCTCTGCACCAGGTTCTCCAGATGCAGGCTCTGGTTGTGCACCAGCTGCTGGTCGGCTCGGGTCAGGGCGCCGCCGTTGACCTGGGCGATGGCCACCAGCCCAGCCAGGCTGAACAGGGTGAGCGGGATCAGCGCCACCGCCAGCATGGAGACCAGGAGCTGGCGCCGGATGCTGAGGGCGTTCCAGCGGCGGGCGAACGCTGAGAACGGCCAGCGGAGTGGGCGCCGGGGAAGGGGCTCAGGCCTGCGGCCGGCGGTGCTCATGATCACCCACAATCAATCTGCCATCAGACGCCCATCGTAACGCCGAATCGAGCCCGCCGCGGCTGGACCCGGGGCTCGCCAGCGGTGCCCCAGCCAGCCGCTCCGAACTCAGTAGACGGGTAGGCACCACTCCCGGTACTTCTCCAGCTGACCTCTGACCAGCCGAGAGTAGAGCGCCTCCAGCTGCTGGGCGTAGGGACCCACCACCCCCTCCCCGACCGGCCTGGTGTCGATCTCGACGACCGGGGACAGCTGGGCCCCGGTGCCGCAGAGGACGACCTCGTCGGCCACGTAGAGCTCGGTCCGGTCGATGGAGCGCTCCACCACCGGCAGCCCCAGCTCCTCGGTCCAGAGCTGGATCAGAGTGGAGCGGGTGATGCCCTCCAGGATGTTGTCGTAGACCGGCGGCGTGATCAGGGTGCCCTTGCGGATGATGAAGATGTTCTCCGCCGAGCCCTCGCTGACGTGGCCGTCCTGCCCCAGCACGATCGCCTCGTCGTAGCCGTTGTCGAAGGCCTCCGACTTGGCCAGAGCGGAGTTGACGTAGGTTCCCGTGATCTTCGCCCGGGCCGGCGCCACGTTGTCGTCGATGCGCCGCCACGAAGAGACCATGCAGCGGGTCCCATGAGCGGCCTCTATGTAGTCGCCGAAGGGCTGCGCGTAGATGAGGAAGGCATCCTCCAGATTGTGCAGCCGGACCCCGATCTCCTCGGACGACTTGTAGGCCAGGGGGCGGATGTAGACATCGCTCACGAAGCGGTTGCGGCGCAGCATCTCGACGGTGAGCGCCACGAGCTCATCCACCCCATGGGGGAGCTTCATCTTGAGAATCCGGGTCGACTGGGAGAGCCGCTGGTAGTGCTCCTGGGCGCGGAACAGGTACAGCTGCCGCTCGAGCGAGTTCCAGTAGGCGCGGATCCCCTCGAAACACCCGGTCCCGTAGTGAAGGGCATGAGTCATGGGGCCCAGCCGGCAGTCCCGGTAGCGGCGCATCTCGCCCTGGAAGTAGACCCAGGCCTCGTCGCGCACGAACGGTCGGGCTTCGCCGTCCGAGCCTGCCGCCGCAGGCTCCACCACCATCTGGGCCGAACCTCCGCTCATCTCGTGGGCGTCCATGGCCGCCTCCTGAAAGCGCTCCGGTTGGTGGGCCACGGGCCCCGTCTCACTATACGGCCGGCCCCGGTGCGGGAACGGCCCGCGCGTTTGGCCGAGGCGGCCGGTCCGGTCGGTGGTACGATCCCGCGGAATCATGCGAACGCCACGTCTCAGCCCGGGCGTGACGCGTTGGCTGGTCCCGGGCCTCCACGTGAAGCGGTGGTTGGGGGTCACCATCTTCGCCGTCGTGGCGATCAGCCTGGGCATCAGCTACGCTCTGCGCGAGTTCTATCTCCACGCCAAGCTGCCCGCCTACACCTACTCGCTGACCCTGCAGTTCTGGCCGCGATGGGTCCGCGCCGCCATCTTCGCCGGGGTGGGGCTGGTCCTGCTGGGCCTGGGCCTCTACAAGTTGACCGCATCGCTGCTCAGCCCCTTCCCGGGCGGCAACAAGGCCCTGGTCGAGCGCCTGTACGACTTCCGGCGGCTGCGCAAGGGACCGCGGATAGTGGCGATCGGCGGCGGCACCGGGCTCTCCACCCTGCTGCGGGGCATCAAGCGCCACAGCGGCAACATCACCGCCCTGGTCACGGTCGCCGACGATGGCGGCAGCTCGGGGCGGCTCCGCCACGAGTACCGGGTCCTGCCGCCTGGCGACTTCCGCCAGTGCCTGACCGCCCTGGCCGATGTCGAGCCGCTGATGACCGAGCTCTTCCAGTACCGCTTCGACGAGGGCTCCCTGAGTGGGCACTCCTTCGGCAACCTGTTCATCATGGCGATGACCGCGGTGACCGGCGACTTCGAGCACGCGCTCCGGGAGTCGGGCCGGGTGCTGGCGGTGAGAGGTCAGATTGTCCCCTCCACCCTGGAGAGCGTCACCCTCTGCGCGGTCTCTGGCGAGGAGGTGCTGGTGGGGGAGTCGCGAGTGCCCACCGGCAAGGAGCCCATCGGCCACGTCTTCCTGGTGCCGGAGCACCCCCAGCTCAATCCTGAGGCCCAGCTGGCGATCATGAACGCCGAGATGATCGTGGTCGGGCCCGGCAGCCTCTACACCAGCCTGCTGCCCAATCTGCTGGTGGACGGCATGGTGGACAGCCTGCGCAGCTCCCCAGCCCTCAAGGTTTATGTCTGCAACGTCGCCACCCAAGCGGGCGAGACCGCGGGTTACTCCATCCACGACCACGTGGAGACATTGGAACGCTACGTTGGCCCTGACCTGTTCGACGTGGTGGTGGCCAACAGCAACCTCAGTCTGCCGCTGTCGCCAGCGGCGGTGGAGGCCGGGATCAGGCGGGTGACCTTCGACCGCAAGCGCCTGGCCGGCAGCGGGGGCCGTCCCCGGTACGTGCTGGCCGATCTTGCCAGTGCTCGGCTCACCACCCACCACGACTCCGACAAGCTGGCCGCGATCCTGATGAAGCGGGTCTGGAGCCGGGCCTGACCACCGAGAGCATGTCCCGGACCTGATCGGACTCCCCGGAGCGAGACCTGTCCTCGTCCTCGCCGGTAAACCCATGCCGTGCCCACCCCCGCGTTGGCCGGTACTGGCCAACAGCGTGCTCAACTGTTCACAACCCATCTGGGTGCTAAACTTAGGTCAGTCTAGGCACTAGACTAGCCAGGTGAAGCCGGTAGCCACGAGGAGGGTTCGCCGAATTCTGAGCGCACGGGGATGTGTCGTTGTCGGCACCGAAGGATCTCATGAGAAGTGGCGAACCCCGGGCGGACTCACGTACACAATTGTGGCCGGTGACCGGGAGCAGAGTGCCGGGCTGTTGCGCAATTTGGAGACCGTGTTCACCTCCGAGTTCGGGCCAAAGTGGCTTGATAAGGATCTGCAACGATGACCAAGCACACGAAGACCAGCAAGCACCGAGTGACAGTGGAGTGGGACGGACGCTACTGGGTGGCTACCCCGGCCACCGGCGGGGCAACCCAAGCCCGCCGGCTCGATCAGCTTCCCGCCCGGATCGCCGAGGTGATACATCTCATGACCGGGACCGGCGTCGACCTCGCCGACATCGTCCTGGACATCCAGTACGACGACGAGCTCGGTCGACGCGCCGCCGAGCTGAGAGATCGGCGGGCCGGGCTGGAGGCGTCCGAGAAGGAACTTGCCGCGGACACCGCTGCCACCGCACGCGCCCTGAGAGAACGTGGGATGAATCTCCGCGACATCGGCACCCTCGCCGGGGTCTCGTACCAGCGAGTGCACCAGCTAGTCAGCTGAGCCACACCGTTACTTCCCAAGTTGGCCAACGTGGGCCAAGGCGGGAATCTGTTCCCCCAGACATGTGAGGCTGGGTTGTCGCCCCCGTAGCGGCGCAGGGGCACGGGAGCCACTAAGGGGGGCATGCTTGACGGGTCGCCCCATCAGTCGGGTGGCGAGGTGAGCGGCGAGCAGGGGTGAGAGCCCGGCTCTCACCCCTGCCTGGAGGCCCCAACGTTGGAGCCGAGTGCCCTCTCAGGCACAACCCACCACGATCCCAGGTGGGACGGCGCTTCCCCATCGCCTTCGCCGCCCGGCGGAGTTGATGCGTGTGCCGACCGGTCTGGCGACCGGTCCTTGACGGGCGCTTCGCACCTGGGAGCGTCCGTGCCACCGCAGGACGAAGCCTGCTCGAGAAGCCCAAGGCGCCTGGCGATCACACACGCCGCGCCTTGAGTCCACCAAGGCCAAGCTGGACAAGTCCAGCCAGAAGCAGAAGGCTGACCGGGCCAAGGCGGCCAAGCTACGCAAGTCCGGCAACGTCTTAGAGGCGGCCCGGACGGAGGCGGCCATCGCCGGGCGGGAGCAGCGGGTGGCGAAGCTGGAGCGCAAACTCGCCGAGTACACCAAGCATCACGAGGACGGCACCATTCCCGCGGTCGTCTTCGGCGGCGGGAAGTTGTGGCGGAAGGTTCGCAGGGGGCGGGTCACCAGGGATGAGTGGCGAGCCGCCCGGCGGGGGCGGCTATACGCGCGAGGTGATGTCACCAAGTCCGCCAACCCTCACATGCGGGTGAGCGTCACGGGTTGTGGATTCGCGATGACCGTTGCCTTGTCCCATCTGGCGGCCACCAAACAGGACCATGCCAGTCAGGCGCCCCGCAGCTCGCCGCGGGTGGAAGGGGATCTGTGGGTGCCGGAGAAGTACCGTGCCCTGGTCGGCGCATGGGTGGCCCGCGGGGACGCCTACTCGGTGGAGTTGATGCGCGACGGGGAACTCCTGCGAGCGCATGTCACCGGACCGAGTGGTAGGCAGCCGGTGAAGCCCGACCTCTCCGGAGGGGTCCTCGCCTTCGACACCAACCCCGACGGTCTGGCGTTCTACAACCTCGATTCCGGCGGCAACCGCGAGCGATTCCCACCGGGATTCCGCCTGCCCCAGCCGACGAACCTTCAGAAGTACTCCGGCGAGTGCCACATCGGGGTCGGCAACGGGGTGCTATGGATCAAGGTCCCCGACTGGACCCAGAGCTCGGCTGATCGGCGGGACTATCTCGCCGGTGTGGTCGCCAAGCTCGCT
>JAJYPP010000166.1 GCA_021795235.1 bacterium | reverse complement strand
TGGTGATCGGATCTGGGGCGAATCCCGAGTGGCCCTCCTCCGGCTCCAGAATGCTGAGGATTTGGGCCCCGAGCTCCTGCAGTTGGGCCTTCTCCAGGATCAGGGTGCAGGTGGAGTGGCCCTGCCTGGCCTCCAGGAAGAAGGTGCGGTTGCCTGGCTCGCCCACCACGCCCACCGTGATCACGTCCGCGGGGTCGAAGTCCACCTCAATCAATGCCATCCGCCCATTGTGCCGACACCGGAAGTGATGGTGCAGCCGCGATCAATGGACCGGGTCGAGCGGTCCCCGATTCTCGGCGGCGCGCTCGATGTGGGCGGCGGCGTTGATGATGGCCAGGTGGGTGAACGCCTGCGGGAAGTTGCCCAGCAGCGCGCCCGACTTCGGGTCCAGCTCCTCGGAGAACAGGCCCAGGTCGTTGCCGTGAGCGATCAGTCGCTCGAAGAGGTCCCGTGCTGGGCCAAGTTGCCGCTGCAGCGCGAGGTTGTTCACCAGCCAGAAGGAGCACAGCAGGAATGTGCCCTCGCTGCTTCCCAGCCCGTCGTCTCTGCGATACCTGTAGACGAAGCCGCTCTCGTCGGTGAGGTCGCGGCGGATCGCCTCCACGGTCTGGCGCACCCGCGGGTCCATCGCGGGCAAGAAATTGAGCATTGGGATCATCAGGGCGGTGGCATCGAGGGCATCCTCGTCCAGGGCCTGGCGGAAGCTGCACAGCTTCTCGCTCCAGCCCCTGGTCAAGATGGTGTGGCGGATCTCCTCTTTGGTCCAGACAAGCGCCTGGCGCCTGGGCATGGGGATCTTCAGCTGATCGGCGAGCATGAGCCCACGGTCCAGGGCAACCCAGCACTGCAGCTTGCTGTAGAGGAAGTGGCGCTGCCCTCCTCGAACCTCCCAGATGCCGTTGTCGGGCTGATCCCAGCTCTTAGCGACATGCTCGAGCATGTCCCGCAACCCCTGGCGAACCCCGGGGGCCTCGATCTGGCCGTAGCGCAGATGCAGGTAGACCGAGTCCAGGGTTTCTCCGTAGATGTCCATCTGCAGCTGATCGGCGGCGCCGTTGCCGACCCGGACCGGCTTGGACTTCTGGTAGCCCTCCAACTGGCCCAGCTCGACCTCGGGCAGTTCGGTCCTGCCGTCGATCCCGTACATCGTCTGCCACTGGGCGGGATGCTGGCGGTGGACGCGGCCCAGCCAGGCCATGAAGGCGGTGCACTCCTGGTGGTAGCCCAGGAGCTGGAGCGCGTACACCAGAAAGGCGGAATCCCTAAGCCAGGTGAAACGGTAGTCCCAGTTGCGGCTTCCCCCTATCCACTCCGGTAAGGATGTGGTGGGGGCTGCCACAATCGACCCTTCGGGCGCATAGATCAGGAGCTTTAGGGTGAGGGCGGAGCGCAGGACCAGATCCAGGTACGGCCCGTCGTAGTTGGACCTGCCGATCCAGTCCTCCCAGTACTTCTTGGTTTCGGCCAGCATCTTCTCGGCCTCGGCACCGTGCTCGTAGGTGCGCTGGCCGTCGTAACGGACGACCACCGCCTGGCGCTCCCCTTGTCTCAGCTGTAGGAGTTGGACGAACGCCCGTCCCTGCTTCCGCCAGCCACCCGGACCGTCGAGATGCATGTGTAACTCCCCCTGCTCCAGCTCCAAGCAGGAGTCGTCGGAGCCGGCCAATGTGGCCTGAAGCTCGGCGGTGCCATACTCCGGGCGCGCATCAACGTGGACCGAGACTTCAAGGTCCGAGTCGGGAGCCTCCAGCAAGCGGACCAGAACATGGTCCTGCTCCAGAGTCTTCTGGTGTTCCCGAACCACCATGAAGTCGGTGATGCGAAGCCTGCCGCGGGGACTGCTGAGGGTGGTTTCCAAGATGTTGGTTCCGGGCAGATAGCGGCGGCTATCGGAGATCAGTCCGTCCTCCACCTCAACCCACAGTGATCCCCCGTTGTCCGCATCCAGGATCCGCCCGAATACCGAGGGGCTGTCGAAGCGGGGAACGCACATCCAGTCGATGGACCCGAGCCTTCCGACCAAGGCGGTGGAGTGGAGGTCGCCGATTATTCCGTAGTCCCCGATCGGCAGGTAGCGGGGTCTCTCCAATGTTCATCCCTCCGACAGCGCCGCATCCGAGACCTTCGGAGGGCAACTTATGATCTCTGAAGACTACCCGTTCCAGCAATCATGGGGCCGCCTTCAGTAGGTCCCGGGCCTGGCTGCTGAGAGACGGTGGCAGGTTGTCTCGAGGTGCCGCCGCCACCAGATAGAGTCCAACGCCAACCACCACCGCGGCACTTGCTTGAGTTACTGCCCATTGCCAGGGGAAATTGAAGGGAGCCCGGCGGGAGGCGAGCTCGGTGACCAGAGTCGTTAGCACTGTCCCCAGCGCCAGCACCAGCCCGAGCATAGCCAGCCACGGATGGGAGTTGGGTCTGATGGCCATGCGGGCTCCGCCCGCCGCCACCAGCACCGCGCAGGCGATCAGGCACGCCGGACCAAGGATGAAGTACCAAAGCCAGGGAAAGGGCATCGCCTGAAGGACCCGCAGCGCCGACTCCGGATGGCCGCCCGGTGGGGTCGGCGGGAAGATGTCCAACTGAATCGAGACTGCGCTGTTGGCGATCGTCAGCACGGACCACGCCAACAAGAGGAGGCCCAGGGTCCGTCTCTTCATCGCCAACGGCAGCGCTTGGCGGGGGGCGCGCGTCGATCTGAAGGCCACCGGCCCGTCATCGCGGCCCTGGCGCGAATCGGCTTCGCTCTGCGGCTCGGGAACGGGAGCCACGCCAGTGGCCGCGGCGAGAAGATAGATCGCGCCTACGAGGATGAGGCAGTTGGAGCCGGTCGCCACCGCCCATTGCCAGGGCAATTGGATCGGTGGCCTGAGCGACGTCAGCTCCACCACCAGGGTGACCAGCTCGGCCCCCAGGGCCAGAAGCAGTCCAGCTAATGTCAGCACGCGCCCGGGACCCCGCCGGACTGCCACCAGGATGCTCCCGGCGATGACCACCAGGCCAAAGGCGATAAAAAAAATGGGCCCCAGGAAGAAGTACCAGAGCCATGGGAAGGGGGTGGTCT
>JAJYPP010000078.1 GCA_021795235.1 bacterium | reverse complement strand
GGTGGCGGTTGACCAGCTATGGCTTTGCAAGGGCCACAGCAGCACCACCAGCTCGCTGCCAAGCAGAGCCGCCAAGGTCACGAATCGCAAGCTCCGCCCGAGCGAACGCCGCCGCAGATACAACCCGGCCGCCGCCGTCGCTGCCAGGGTCACCGTCAGCGGGGCCCATGTTTCCAGGATCATCGTCGGCTTGGGGGCGTGTGTCGCACCAAGTCAACATTAGATGCTCAGAACACCGGCCGTCGAGAGAGGCGACACGTTTGTTCGTAAACAAGACGCAGGTGGCCTATCATACCGACGATGACATCGAAACCCCCTGGATCTGGGCCCAGCAACCACCTGCTCAGGGTCGAGCCGCCCGGTTCGGGATCAGAGCGTGATCTGCTGGCCGCCTGGCTGGACTTTCATCGAGAGACGGTCCTGCTCAAGGTCGCTGGTCTGTCGGCCGAGGCGGCCAGCCAGCGCTTGGTCCCGTCGCCGCTCACCACCTGCGCTGGATTGCTGCGGCACCTGCGCTACGTGGAGCGCTGGTGGTTCCAGGAGATCCTGGAGGGAGACGAACTTCCGCCACCAGAGCCAGCCGGCACCGTGGATGCCGAGTTCGCACTGCCACAGGGTGTTGACATGGACCGGCTGCGGGCGGAATACCGCCTGGAGTGTGCGGCCAGCCGCGGGGTCTTTGCCCGTTGGGACCTGGATGAGATGTCGCGGAGTCCGCGCAGAGCGGTGTCCTGTCGCTGGGTGATGTTGCACATGATCGAGGAGACCGCGCGGCACAACGGCCACCTCGACATCCTGCGCGAGCTCACGGACGGCGTCACTGGCGAGTAGGGCTGAGCCCAACCCGGGGGGAGTGGTTGCGGGATCCCGAACTGGCCACTGGCCTCAAGCTAACGATAAGGTCTCTTATCTATAGCAAGACGCCAGTCGAGATCGAGCCATCTGACCTCTCTCCCATCGCCAGCGGCCATCCAGCCTTCTCTCAGCCCGCAGCAGCAGGAAGACTTCCGGTCCCAGCCGGCCCCGGGGGGCTCGGGAGCGGAAGTCGCCCAGCACGAGTACGGGCCGCTCCTGCCTGCTCAGGCTCGTTTAGGGACACGCTGGTGTCGTGACGCCTATTCGTGCCCCCGCACCAACGGCCGGCCCCGTCTGGCCCACGCATGCGTGCCACCACGGACCGATCGCGCGTCGACTCCGGCCCGCGCCATGTGCTGGGCCGCGGTCAGGCTCCGATGGCCACTGGCACAGATAACGTAGACCGGTCGGTCTCGAGGCAGCTCGTGGAGCCGCAGAGGTACCACTCCCAACGGAATCAGCTGGGCGCCAGGGACGTGGCCCTGGTGGTATTCACTGGGCTCGCGAACGTCGACGACGAAGGCACCACGGCGGTGCTCCTCTGTAAACAGCTCGATCTCCACCTCTTGTTCCTGCACTAATCACCTCCTCGTTGAGATACCATGGGGGGTATTCTACCAACACCACCAGGGTCTGTCAGTTAGGACGCGGCCCCTTGACCAGAGGAAGTTGACGGTGGGCCCAGGCCGCAGTGCCTCCCGCCACCGAGGTGGCCTCTACCCCGGCCGCTCCCAGAATGCGGGCGCCCACCCGGCTGCGATGTCCACTGGCGCAGATCACGTGGATCTCTCGATCGCGTGGTAGCTCCTGCGCGCGACGGCTGAGTTGGGTCAGGGGAAAAGACCTGGCTCCCGGGACGTGGCCACCGGCATATTCGTGCTTCTCCCGCACGTCGATCAAATAGCATCCCGATCGCTGGATCGGAACAAACTCCTCGACGGAGATCTGCTTTACCCCTGGTCGGCCGAAAAACTTTAAAATACCCATATGGGTATAGTACCGCTTCGCAATCGACGACCTGCGTGCTCAAGTCGGGTGCCTACTGGCCGGCCGCGCGCCATCGATCACACAGAGCGGCAGGGAGGGCCAACATTATGGAATTGAGACCAGCCGACGCCGCAGAGGTGTCACGCCGACTCAGGCGGGCTCACGGTCAATTGGCAGGAGTCATCGCGATGATCGAGGCTGGCCGCGACTGCGCCGAGGTCGTGACCCAACTGGCGGCCACTTCCCGGGCTCTGGATCGAGCGGGATTCAAGATTGTGGCCAGCGGCCTGCGGCAGTGCTTGGAGGCGGACGGCGGAGCGGCTGAGACAGCCAGCGCAGAAGCTGAGCTGGAACATCTCTTCCTCTCCCTAGCCTAAAGGCTACACCAGTGCCTGAGCCTGCAGCTGACCTATCGCTCAATGAGGAGTGGATGGTGGCCCAACAGCTTCCCGCACAGCTGGGAGCTTGCGACGAGGCTCTGGTTGTGGTGGCGCATCCAGACGACGAGAGCTTTGGACTCGGTGGCGTCCTGCTGGCCCTGATTCGAGGTGGAATCAAGGTCCGCCTTCTGTGCCTGACCGCCGGTGAGGCCTCCACTGTAGGGGCCGGACCGGAGCTGCCCATTCGTCGGCGCGAAGAGTTGCAGCAGGCAGCGCGCCAGCTCGGGCTGGACTCCGCCGAATTGTTGGGGATGCCGGACGGCGGGCTCTCGCGGGTTCCGATGGCCGATCTGGAACGGACCGTCGATCAGCGCCTTGGAGGCTGTGATCTGATGGTGGTCTTCGAGCCTGGCGGCGTGACCGGTCACCCGGATCACCGCGCCGCCACCGCGGCGGCCGAGAATGTTGCGTTCCGGCACGGCCTCCCCTGCCTGGAGTGGGGACTGGCCGGCGAGGTCGCGGCCACTCTGCAACAGCAGTTCGGGGTTCCCTTCACCTATATGGAACGGATGAGCAGATGGCCCCTGGAGCTCATCGTGGACCGCGCCGGCCAGAGAGCCGCGATCTCGTGCCACCTGAGTCAGGATCCCAACAACCCGGTCCTGGAAAGACGGTTGGCTCTCGAGGAAAACCGTGAGCTGGTCTACATCCGCCAGCCGCCACTGGCCCAACGCCTCTCGCGGCTGACCCGCGAGTTGGATGGGATCGCAGTCGCGGCCGCAGCCCCTGACGCTCGCGTCTTGGTGCTCCGAAGGCTGATCGGATTGGCCGCCACGATCTCTCCAGACTCTCCGACCCCGTGGTCTCGCAGCGGTGCCGGATGGCAGATGTCAGCCCTGCCTGACCTCGAATGGAGCGGTGGCCTGATCTGGGGAGCCGAGGCTGTCATCAGCGGACTGGCTCTGATTGGGGCGCGGGGAGAGCCCGCACGACCTTCGCTGATGGGCGCAGGGTCGGGTCGGGTGTTGACACCAGGGGATGAGCCTCTCCAGGCGGCGGCGCGTGGGCCACTTCGGATACTGCGACTGGAGGTAGGACCCGGCAGTTGATGACCAGGGCAGCGGTATCGTGCCGGTCGGGAGGGGCCAAAGGACCGCTGGCACCACGAGCCGGCGCAGCCTCCGTCTTCTGCTCCTCGACCACCTAGTCCGAGCGGCAGCCATGGGTGGCAGTTGCCACCGCAGCCCATCGGGCCGCCCACGCCCGTCGATCCTGTCCGTGCCACTGAGCGAAACGCACCCATATTGCCCCACGTCGTTCGTCGGCCCTCCCCCACACCCAGCAGACTCGGCGCACCGGTCCTCCACGGGCCAGACCTCTGTTCTCCAACGCACGGAGGGACGACACGCGATGGCTGCGATTTGGCAAGCTAGGAGTCAGTGCCTATAGAGTCATCTGCCCGATCGGCCCCTCCCCTCCCCTCGGCAGTCCGCCGGGTACAGGTGGCTGAGATCACGCCAATGGTCGACTGCGGGAGACGGACGGTGAAGGCCGCCGTAGGCGAGGTGGTCCCCATCTCCGCTCGCATCTTCTGCGACGGGCGCCCGCGTCTGCGAGCACGGGTCAGATGGCGTTCCTGCGGATCGAAGTCCGAGCCCTGGTCGACCGCGCCCTTGGCATCTGGATACGACGATCTGTGGGGCGGCACGATGTCCTTTGCGCGGATGGGGCGGTCCGAGTTTTTGGTCGAGGCCTGGGAGGACGAGTTCGGCACCTGGCGGGATGACGTCCTCCGCCGCATCGAGGTTGGAGTCGACCCACTGCCGGAACTCGGATCCGGGTGGGCCCTCCTGGAGCGAGGGCTGCGACGCCTTCCCGCGGCCCGGCGGTTTCGACTGGTCGAGGATGGGCGTCGCCAGCGGCAGGCTGACTTGAACCAGCAGCTGTCGTTCCTGATCGGAGATAGGTTGGCGGAGTGGCTGGGTGGAGCGACCCCGCCACCTGGTGCATCCCGGAGCCAGGTGATCCCGGTGTGGGTGGAGCGCGAGCGAGCCCTCCACGGAGCCTGGTATGAGCTCTTCCCCCGCTCGCAGGGCACCGACGGCACGCACTCGGGCACCTTTGCGGCAACCTGTGAACAACTCCCAGAAATCGCCGAGATGGGCTTCGACGTGGTCTACCTCCCCCCGATTCACCCGATCGGACGGACCGGTCGGCGAGGCCGCAACAACTCCCCAGCAGCCGGTCCCCTGGACCCCGGCAGCCCTTGGGCGATCGGTTCCGAGGAGGGAGGCCACACCGCCGTTAATCCGGAGCTAGGGACGACAGAGGACTTCCGCAACCTGCTGGCGGTGGCTGACTCGCTGGGTCTTGAGATAGCCCTCGACTACGCCCTGCAGTGCTCGCCGGACCACCCCTGGGTCACCGAGCACCCAGAGTGGTTCGCGCACAGACCTGACGGGACGATCCGGGCTGCCGAGAACCCACCCAAGCGCTACGACGACATCTTTCCCTTGGACTTCTCGTGCCGCAACTGGAGGCAGCTATGGGAAGCGTGCTACCAGATCCTCGAGCATTGGACCAACCAGGGCGTCCGAATCTTCAGGGTGGACAATCCCCATACCAAGCCGGTCCCCTTTTGGGACTGGGTTGTGCGGAGGCTGCGCCTTGAACACCCTGAGGTCGTCCTGCTGGCCGAGGCCTTCACGCGCCCCGCGATGATGAGAGAGCTTGGCAGACTCGGGTTCTCCCAGTCGTACACCTATTTCACCTGGCGCACAACCAAGCAGGAGTTGACGGCCTACCTCACCGAGCTCACCACTGAGACGGTCGACTATCTCCGCCCCAACCTGTTCGTCAACACCCCGGACATTCTGACCGAAGAGCTGCAACGGGGCGGGCCCCCCGCGTTCCGGTACCGGTTGCTACTGGCGGCGACCCTGGGGGCCAGCTACGGCGTCTACAGCGGGTTCGAATTGGCTGAGGCCGAAGCGGTGCACCCAGGCAGTGAGGAATACCTCGACTCGGAGAAATATCAACTGCGGCCGCGAGACTTCCGGGCTCCCGACAGCCTGCGCCCGCTCATTGGCCGGGTCAACCAGATCCGTCGCCAGCACCCGAGCTTGCGGCAGCTTAGGCGGCTGGACTTTCACTGGAGCGATGATGAGAGGATCATCTGCTACTCCAAGTCCACCGACGATATGGCCGATGTGACCCTGACGGTCGTCAACCTCGACCCGTGGGCCGTCCGTGAGACGACGATCCACCTGGATCTGGGCAGATTGGGGGTGGACGAAAGCCGTCCATTCACAGTATCCGACCTTCTCAGCGGTGAGGAGTATCACTGGCAGGGGCCCCACAACTTTGTGCGCCTGGATCCCGAGAGATCCCCCGGGCACATATTCCTGGTGCGGCAGTGAGCCTTAAGAGCGATCCCCAGTGGTACCGCGATGCGGTCATCTACGAGGTTTTCTGCCGCGGGTTCTACGACAGCAACGGTGACGGGGTGGGCGACCTGGCCGGGCTCACCGCCAAGCTGGACTACCTGCACTGGCTAGGAGTCGACTGCCTCTGGCTGCTGCCTGTGTTCGCTTCGCCGCTCCGGGACGGCGGCTACGACATCTCGGACTTCTACCAAGTCCATCCCGACTACGGCACGGTGGAGGATCTCCGCCTGCTGATCGAGGCGGCTCACGAGCGCGGCATTCGGGTCATCTCAGACCTGGTGATGAACCACACCAGCGACCAGCACCAGTGGTTTCAGGAGGCCCGCCAAGGACCTGACTCCCCGAAGAGGGACTGGTACGTCTGGAGCGACACCATGACGCGTTACCGCGAAGCTCGGGTCATCTTCGTGGACTCAGAAACCTCCAACTGGACTTGGGACGAACAAGGGGGCGCCTATTACTGGCACCGCTTTTTCCGCCACCAACCCGACCTCAACTACGACAACCCCGCAGTCCAGGAGGCGATGCTGGAGGTCGTGCGATTCTGGCTGCGCCTCGGATTGGACGGGCTCCGCCTTGACGCAGTGCCCTACCTCTTCGAGCGAGAGGGAACCAACTGCGAGAACCTGCCGGAGACCCACGCCTTCCTGAAGCGACTCCGGGCTGAGGTTGACCGAGAGTTTCCGGATCGGGTGCTGCTGGCCGAAGCCAACCAATGGCCGGAGGATGTCCGGGACTACTTCGGGGACGGAGACGAGTGCCAGATGTGCTTCCACTTCCCGCTCATGCCCCGGATGTTCATGGGCTTGCGTCAGGAACAGCGCTATCCGATCACCGAGATCCTCAGCCGGACCCCACCGATCCCTTCCAACTGCCAGTGGGGGATCTTTCTGCGCAACCACGACGAGCTCACTCTTGAGATGGTCACCGACAGCGAGCGTGACTACATGTACGCTGAATACGCCCGTGACCCGCGGATGAAGCTGAACGTAGGCATCCGCCGACGGCTGGCCCCCCTGCTGGGCAACGGGCGCCGGCAGATGGAGCTCTTTTACGGCCTGTTACTCTCGCTGCCAGGGACCCCGATCCTCTACTACGGGGATGAGATCGGCATGGGCGACAACATCTATGTCGGCGACCGTGATGGAGTCAGGACGCCCATGCAATGGAACGCGGACCGTAACGGGGGCTTCTCAGGGGCCGACTTCGCCCAGCTCTACCTGCCGCCCCTCATGGACCCGCTCTACGGCTACCAGGCATGCAACGTGGAACAGCAGCAGCGGAGCCAGAGCTCGCTGCTGCAGTGGCTGCGGCGCTTTCTGCAGATCCGTCAGGCTCATCCGGTCTTCGGGCGCGGCGAGTTCCAGGTGCTTGAACTCAATAACCCCTCGGTCTTCGCGTTCGTGCGATCCTCGCAGGATGAGGTGGTGTTGTCAGTGAACAATCTCTCCCGCTTCTCGCAGCCCGCTGCGCTGGACCTGTCCCAGTTCGCCGGCAAGCTGCCGGTGGAGTTGATCGGCAGGGTCCCGTTCCCGGTCATTGATGAGCAACCCTACACCCTGGCGTTGGGGCCTCATGGCTTTTATTGGTTCCGCATCGAGGACCCCGTTTGACGGCACGCCTGAATGCATCTGAGCTCGACTCCCTCTGGGATGAACTGCCCGCGCAGCTGTCCGAGCAGCGCTGGTTCAGCGACAAGCAGAAGCAGATAGCCAAGGTCCGTCCGGAGACTATTTTCTGGCTGCGAATGGAACTGCCCGCGGTGTTGGTGGCGCTGGTTGGGGTCCAGTTCCAAGATGGCAGTACCGCCCGCTACCAGTTGCCCCTGGGGGTCCGCAGCGAGCCAGTCACACCACCGCCGACGGCAGCCTCCATCTCCGTACATCTGGATGCGCCCAGCGATCGTAGAGGGGACGAAGGCGGACTTTGGGTCACGGATGCACTGGCAGATGCCGGCCTTGCCGGTCAGTTGCTCGACTCGCTAGTGCAGTCAGGGACCGTGGCCGGCTCGCCCACCGGAAGGCTGGAGGTGAGGATCCTCGGCCAAGACCCCGAGATGAGCACCGCATCCCTGACGGCCAGGACGCTCGCGCTGGAGCAGAGCAACTCGCTGGTGGTGTACGGAGAGGGGCTTCTGCTCAAGGTGTTCCGACGACTTTGGCCAGGGGTCAACCCTGAGCTGGAGCTGCTGGAGGCCCTGGACAGGGTAGGGTTCACCGGCATTGCCAAGCCGTGGATGGCGGTGGAGGCCTCCCTGGGCGGCGACATCCATTCCCTGGGGATGCTGCAGACCTACTTGCGTAACGGTACCGACGGGTTCACCATGGCCCTCACCTCCCTGCGGGATCTCCAGGCGGATCTGCTCGCTGATGCTGACGGTGAGGTGCCCACCAAGGAGCACTGCGACGAAGCCGTCAGGTCCCAGGGCGGATCCTTTGTTGGGGCCGCTCGCGAACTGGGAGCGCTCACCGCCGGGATGCATCTTGCCTTGGCCAGCCCTGAGATGGAGCCTGCCATAAGGGCTCGGGCAATTTCCAGCTCGGACCTTCAAGTTGCTGAGGAGCGCATCGAGCGGCACCTGGCCACACTTTTGGACAGTGACGATCCACGGCTGGAGCCGCTGCGGGTGAACCGCGCGAGGCTGAGAGAGCTGCTCCGCCGGGTCGGGCGGGCCACTCCAACAGGGATGGCGATCCGAATCCACGGAGACTTCCATCTCGGCCAGCTGCTGAGGAACGACGACGGGTGGTATGTCCTGGACTTCGAGGGACGCCCGGCGATCTCGGTCTTGGAGCGGTCCGAACACGCCAGCCCCCTGCAGGACGTGGCCGGGATGCTACGGTCCTTCGACTATGCCGCCGCAGTAGCGCTCCGCCAGCAGGCCCACCCCGATGAGGCCACGGCCCGCACCCTGGCGCCCTACGGCAGAAGCTGGGCGACGACGATGCGCTCGGAGTTCTGGGATGCCTACGTCCGAGAGCCCGGAATCGGCCAACTGATTGGCCCTTCCGCAGAGGACCAGCAAGCTCTGCTGGCCGTCTTCGAAGTGGGTCAGGCTCTCTATGAGGTTGATTACGAGTTGCGCAGCCGACCGGACTGGCTCAGCATCCCCTTGGAGGGGATCGCTCGGCTGGTGCATGGAGGAGAGGTGTGAGCCCATCCGAGCAGACCAAAGTTGATCTAGATGCGATGCTCCTCCTCGCTAGGGCGACGTACTCCGACCCCCATGCGTTGCTTGGTTTTCACCGCAACCCCCAGGGCGGGACCGTTCTCGCCTATCGCCCACAAGTCCACTCCGTCTCCTGCCTGATAGGGGACGAGCTTCTTCCGGGGACTCCTGTTGCCGGAGCCGAGGGCTTCCATTTGATCGACCTCGATGCGCGTCACGCCGATCTTGTGGAGCGCCTGCTCGCCGGCGGCGAGCAGGCGTACACCCTCATGGATGCCGACGCCCCGGACGATCGCTGGGCGGATCCCTACTGTCTCTCCCCCACCCTTGGTCCGACCGACATCCACCTTCTGGCTGAGGGCCGGGACCGATATCTGTACAGGCATCTGGGCGCTCACTTTCGGCGCCATCAGGGCGTGGATGGGACCGCCTTCGCGGTATGGGCCCCCAATGCCGCCGGGGTGCGGGTGGTGGGCGACTTCAGCGGCTGGGAGGCCGACTGGCTGCCCATGCGCAACCTCGGCGCCAGCGGCTTTTGGGAGCTCTTCGTGCCCGGGGTCGGCCCCGGATCGCTCTACAAGTTCTGGCTATTTCACGCCGATGGCGGATCCGCCTACAAGGCCGATCCCTGCGCCCAGGCCATGGAGCAACCTCCTCGCACCGCCAGCAGGGTGGTGCAGACCCAGTTCACCTGGAGGGACCAGGCCTGGATCCATGACCGTGGCGATGCCAATCCCCTGGAACGTCCGGTCAGCGTCTATGAGGCCCATCTCGGATCCTGGCGCCATCGAGGGGATGAGGGCGATCAGCCGCTCACCTATCTCGAGCTGGCGGACCAGATGGCTGACTACTGCTCCGACATGGGTTTCACCCATGTCGAGCTGATGCCGATTGCAGAGCACCCATTCGGAGGATCTTGGGGCTATCAGGTCAGCGGCTACTTCGCTCCGACCTCCCGCTACGGGTCTCCTGACGACCTTCGGCACCTCATCGATCGCCTCCACCAGCGACGGATCGGGGTGATTCTGGACTGGGTACCGGGCCACTTCCCCCGAGACGACTTCGCTCTGAGCCGCTTCGATGGGACTGCTCTTTATGAACACCTGGATCCCAGGCTCGGCCTCCACCCAGATTGGGACACCGCCATCTTCAACTACGGGCGTCGGGAGGTCCGCAACTTCCTGGTCGCCAACGCCCTCTATTGGTTCGATGAGTTCCATGTGGACGGCCTGCGGGTGGATGCGGTCGCTTCCATGCTCTATTTGGACTACAGCCGCAAGGAGGGCGAGTGGCTGCCCAACCGATTCGGGGGCCGTGAGAACCTGGAAGCCATTGACCTGCTGCGAGAGGTGAACACACTGGTGTACCGCGAGCATCCTGGGACACTGATGGTGGCGGAGGAGTCGACCTCCTGGCCCGGGGTCAGTCGCCCCACCTATTCGGGAGGACTGGGCTTCGGGCTGAAATGGAACATGGGCTGGATGCACGACACCCTGGATTACTTCGGGAACGATCCGATCTACCGGCGCTATCACCACAACACGCTCACCTTCAGCCTGATGTACGCCTGGAGCGAGAACTTCCTGCTCCCCCTCTCCCACGACGAGGTGGTCCACGGGAAGGGCTCTTTGCTGTCTCGGATGCCCGGAGATGACTGGCAGAAGTTCGCCAATCTGCGGGCTCTGCTCGCCTACCAGTGGGCCCATCCCGGCAAGCAGCTGCTCTTCATGGGTCAGGAGTGGGGCCAGCGATCCGAGTGGGACGCTGACCAGCAGTTGGACTGGTTCCTGCTGGAGCAACCCTTCCACAAAGGTGTGCAGCAGCTGGTCAGAGATCTCAACCGCATCTACAGGCAGGAGTCCGCGCTGTATGAGCGCGACTTCACTCCCGATGGCTTTCGTTGGATCGACGCCAGCAACGCCGACGCCAACGTGATCGCATTCCTCCGCTACTCTGCTGACGGGATGCGCCACCTGGCGTGCCTCTGTAACCTCTCCCCGGTGCCCCGCCATGGCTACCGGATTGGGCTGCCATCCCCTGGCCCGTATCGCGAGGTGGTCAACACCGACAGCACCTACTACCAGGGGAGCAACCAGGGCAATCTCGGGGAGATCCGAGCCGAGGGGTCGGCTTGGCACGGCCTGCCCAGCTCCGCCCTGGTGACGCTGCCACCCTTGGCCACGGTCTGGATCGCTCCTGTGGCTCAGCTCGACTGACGGTCGGCCTGTAACGGGTCCCCAAAGGGCTTGGGCTCGCGCGTCAGCGGATAGGTGGCTCGGTACATCTTCTGGACCTTGCCCTCGGAGTCACGGACCACCCGCAGCTCCTCTCCCCTCTCTGTGCCGTTGGCACACCGGTAGAGATCTGGGCCAAGCTCCTCATAGCGCTCCCAGTTCGCGCCGTCAGGAGCATCGGCCGCACGCGACACCAGGGCCCCGTCGCGCCAACTGAAGACCCACTCACTCCACTCGGTCCACCACCGTCCCAGCAGCGGACGGACCATCTCCGGAACGGGCGCCCCAGGCGCCCAGGGCACTGAGCTGGCGTGCTCCTGGAGGATGTCCAATGCCTGGGCAGCGAGCTCACCGATCCGCACCGAACCTGTTGAGTTGGTCACTACCGCAACCCCCAGGTCCGCTTCCGGGGACCCGAAACAGGCGGCCAGGAAGCCGGGCATCGAGCCGGTGTGACCCTGGTAGACGCGACCTCCCCTGCGCAGCAGCATCAGACCCAGCCCCCACCCCAGGCGCCACCCGTCGAGGTCGGCCACCACTCTCAAGGAGCGCATCTCCTGAAGCACCGCCTGGCCCAGGACATCGGGATGGCCGTGGTTGAGAAAGTGAGACCAGATGGCGAGGTCGGATGGGGTGCTCCAAATCTGCGCCGCCGGCGCTACGCCTTTGGTGTCGACCGCTGGTTCCTCGATAAGTTCGTCGGAGTAGGGCGATACCGCATAGCCGCGCGCGTGCGGAGACTGGGGCTCCATCGACGTCCGCAGCATGCCCAGGGGCTCCAGGATGTGCCGGCGGATGTGCTCCTCCCAACTCTCGCCCGCCACCCTTGCGACCACCTCTCCAAGCAAGGCATATCCGAGGTTCGAATAGTGCCACCAGCTGCCGCCGGGATACAGACGCCGAGCGGCGGCGGCGTTCCCTGGCAGCTCTTCTCTACTGGGAAGAACCAATGACTCCCAGACCTCGCCCACGGGCTCGCGCTGTAGCCCCGCGGTGTGGGAGAGCAGTCTTCCTATCTCAAGATCGGGGTGAGGGGCACCGCCCCAGTGCCGACCCAGGTTGTCATCCACGGCTATTCGGCCCTGACCTGCGAGCCGCATCACGGCGACTGCGGTCAGGGTCTTGGTGATCGAACCAACCCGATACTGAACTCCGGCCTCGGCTGCCAGCCCGGACTTGAAGTCGGCCTTACCGGCTGCAAAGGTTGCCAGCTGCAACCCACTCCGCTGCACCACCATGACCAGGCTCGGCAATCGACGCTGGCGCTGGGTGGAGGCCACCAGTTGACGCAGCCTCCACTCCAGATCCGCGTCCAGCACCTCCACACTTGCAGGATACCGGGGCCGCGATTGGGCTGGCATCATTGGCCGGTGACACACCAACCCGAACCGACTTCGGGCAAATTGGAGCTGCTGGTGGAGAGCTCGTGGGCCAAGGCTGGCTCCGGGGTGCGCTCGGCCTGGCCGCCGGAGCACCGCCTTGGGGCGCAGGCGCTGCTTCAGTTCGCAGCCGGCTCGAGATTCTGCACGCTCGCTTACTTGGCAGGTGGCGACCGCGTCCACGCGATTCCGGTCTCCTTCCTCATGGCACCAGATGGAGACTGTTGGATTCCCGCAGGCAGCGACTCAGCTCGGACCAGGTTCCTCAGGGCCCATCCGTGGGCCGCCATCGTGGTGGGGCCGGAGTCAGCTCCTGGCCATCGCGTCCTCCGGGCGGAGGGCCCCACCTCCATCGTGGCGGCCCCTGACCTGCCCCAGAGTCTGGTTCCGGAGGCCCGCCAAAAACTAGGAGATCTGAGCTGGTGTGTCAGCTGGCTCCTCCTTCAGCCGTCCTCTCTGCTTGGCTGGGGAGTGCCCAACCCGCCAGATCACTCGGTCGGCAGGAGCAGCCGTTCCCCCGGATAGATGGTGTCAGTGGCCAGGTGATTGGCGGACTGGATGTCGTAGATCGATTGGCGGGGATCGGTTTGTGGGTAATGCGCCACGGCGATAGCCCACAAGCTCTGACCGGGCCGAACCAAGACCCACTGCCCTCCTCCCCGCTGGCTTCCGAGGACGCCACTCGTCATGAGAGCGGCCACCAGGGTCCCGATCACCAAGGAGCGCACGGCCAGCCGGCGCTCGCGCTCCCAGGGCCGCGAATGGCTGGAGGCTCGCTCCCGTGGGTGACCCGGTCGTGAGGCATGGAACATTGGTTCGTAGTATAACGAACACGCGTACCCATGTCAACCGCGACC
>JAJYPP010000077.1 GCA_021795235.1 bacterium | reverse complement strand
CTCCGCAAGCTCATCCCTCAGCTACGTCGGGCTGCCAACGACGCTATTGAGCTCACCCTGCAGGCTGACCAGCCCGACCCCGCCGTGGCCCCCTCGCCCCCGCTCAGAGGTTAAATCGCAAGCTCAGGCGCTGCCAGCGAGGCCTGGAGCGCGACGGGGAACAACTGGTAGAGCGCTCCCATGATGGTCATGGTCACCCAGCCCAGGACCACCAGGTGGGTGAGCGCGAAGATCTTGGGGTCGTCGAATCCCGCGACCAGATGAGCCGCCAGCAGCGGCACCGCCACCGCCGCCAGCAGCCACGCCAGCATCCCGGCGGCGAGATACCTCATCGGCAGCCCCATCTCCGGAGAGCGCTGCGGCCTGATCAACGGTCCCGGTTTCTCACGAGTGCCATTGGGTAATTATCTCACGGCCACTGGGGATGCCGGACTTGCCCAGATAGCGGGGGCACGCCCTGACCGGCGTACCTACAGGCGGCGCGAGACCAGCGGCGGCAGGGCCCCGGGAGCCGCTCGAACGGACATCGCGATCTGGAGGGGGGGCCGATGAGATGACGGCAGCACCGCCTCCGCTCGCAGCTGCCCAGACCATAGGAGGCCCCGCAATGTCGCGGCCCAGGACCGCCAGAGGTCAGGAGCGACGAGCTACCCAGCCGCCCGCGGGCTCCCTCCCAACCATGGACGACTTGGCCCGCACCCCATCATCCACCCGGCTCCATGAGGCTGGTCTCGTCAGTCAGCGGCTGATCGAATCGGAGAACCTCGAAGGGCCGCTCGAGCACCCACTTGAGGAAGGCCGCATGCAGCGGATGGGGGCCATAACTGGCCAGGGACTCCGCATCGTCGAACTCCGTCAGCAGGCAGAACTGGTATCCCTCGGCGCGACCGCCGGTGTCGGCGCCGAAGCGTAGCCTGCGCAGCCCGGGAATCTGCCCCACCCAGGTGCGGATCTGCCGCCTCATCTCCTCCTCCACCTCCGGCCCGGGAGTCTCCGGGAGCCGGAATAGGACCAGGTGCTGGACCGGCTGTGACATCACCTGCCCTCCACCGGCGCCTGAGGCCCCTGGGGCAAGCGCAGATCAGAAGAACTCAAAATACTCATTCTGCTCCCAGTCGGTGACGGTGCTGAGGAAACGCGCCAACTCCGCTCGCTTCATCATAATCAGCCATTCGACCATTGGGGTATGCCTCTAGCCGGAGTGACCGACGTCGGCTCTGCTCCGGAGGTGGCATCGTGGGCACCACCAAGTGCGGACCCGGGCAGCGCACCGTGGGCCGCGTCACAATCCGGTGAGTTGCAGGCGCTGGGCGGGGATCTAGGGCGCTCCGCGAGCCCTTAGACGGAACTTTGGGCGTTGCCTTCGAGCTGACTTTGGTCAGCCAGCAGCCTGTAGACAGAACGGCCTTGTATCAACGGGCCTCCTCGCCGCATGACGAAGTGAGTCCAAGGGCACTGTAGTCAGGAAAGGGCGACGGCACTTGAGTTCAACGGAATTCGCCCTGCTCTCCAAAGTTCCGCTCAGCCCAAGCGAACGGGCTCGATGGTCAGTTCGCTCGGCGTGTCGCCAGTGTTCACAGTGGCGCGCGAAACGACGCACAGCTGCCCCGTTCCCAGTGTCACCTACCTGCCTTTCATTCTGACCGAAAGTGTCCCACCGAGGACGAGGAAGAAGAACTCGTCCATCTCTGGGTGGGAATGCGCCGTGAACTCCCCGTGGATCCTGACGACCCGGATGTCGTAGTCGTTGAGGCGGGCAACGGACTGCGGCTTCCACGGTTCGTCGCAGGCGGACAGCACCGCAGCCAAGTCAACCGCAGACACCCTACGCAGGCAATAGCCATAGCCCGCATGGTGCCGCAGCCGCCCGCCGAGCCTCCTCCGTTCCCTTTCTCGACTCAGCGCGTGGCCCGCGGTATCAGCGAGGGGAGCTCGCTAAGGCCGCGGAACTACCGCTCCGGGCTGCGGGGCGGCCGCCATCACCCACCTCCGCCACCACTCCCAATCCCAGCCTGGTCCGCTCCCCAGCTTCCGGGAAACAGAATTCGAAGACCGCCTGGGCTGGCCCCATGGTGACCTTCCACATCTGGTTCGTCGGCGCGCACACGTGGGCCAGCGCCGCTCCTTCCGAGGGAAGGTGGCCGAGATACGCCGTCCGTTGCCGCCGAGTGAACTGTAGGAAGTGCACTCCTGCGGCACCCCTTCTCGGGGCTCCCTTACGGGATTTGGCCTCATCGGGTGCCGCCCGAGCCGTTGGCTCTGGTCTCACGCTCCCTCCCACGGCGCCGGATGATCCAGCGTCCTGGCCGCCGCTGCTGGCGCTGGCGGGCGGGGCCACGGCGTCAACTACATCGCTTGGGCTGGCCGGCCACTCACGGCGATTTCTTGCAGTGGCTACCGCTCCTTGAAGCTCATCAGGACCAACTGCAGCACATCGTACGAGCAACTGTTCCCTGCCCCCCCCCCCAGCTGGCGGTGAGTCCCCCGCAGAGCGTTCGCTATCCTGAGCGGGCCCCACCTCGCGGCGCAGCTCCTCGATAAGCCAGAACCCGACCTCGCTGTCAGCTCGCCCCTCGAGCCGTCCCGGAAACCAGTTCCTAACCCCCAATGGGAGAAGAGCCACCACCGCCGCGCCCCGGAGCTCTCGCAGCTGGAGTTCCTGGCCCAGCCAGCGGCCGGCGAGATCCCGCTGGTAACGTTGGGTGCGCCTAAAGAGGTGGCGGGTTCGGTGGTCTTCGTGGCGGGGACCAGAGCCAGTTACATAACCGGGGCGTCCATCGATGTGGCCGGCGGCATGGGGAGATACACATGAGCAATCCTGGAGACATCGTCTATCTGGAAGGTCAGTTCATGGAGCGCGACCGGGCCCGGGTACCCATCACCACCCACGCGTTCAACTACGGCACCGGCTGCTTCGAGGGCATCCGCGCGTACTGGAACGCCGACAAAGAGCAGCTCTACGCGATCAGGCTGCGCGAACATGTGCAGCGGTTGCTGCGCTCGGCGCGGATCCTCCACCTGGAGCCGGATTCAGCCCTCGACGCCCCCCGCATCGAGGCTGTCATCCTGGAGCTGCTGGCCCGCAATGGCTACCGGCAGGATGCCTACGTCCGGCCCATCTTGTACAAGTCGGGCTCCAGCATCAAGATCACCATGACCGGGATTGCGACCGGCTTTTGCGTGTACACGGAGCCCTTCGGGGACTACCTGGACATCCACAAGGGGCTGAGCGTGATGATCTCGGCTTGGCGCCGCATCGACGACAACGCCGTCCCCGCCCGAGCCAAGCCGACCGGGGCCTACATCAACGCCGCCCTGGCCTCGGACGAGGCGAGGGCGCGCGGCTTCGACGAGGCGATCCTGTTGACCGGGGA
Source organism: bacterium (assembly GCA_021795235.1). GTDB lineage: Bacteria > Chloroflexota > Dormibacteria > Aeolococcales > Bog-877 > AG-12. The sequence goes on along the minus strand of JAJYPP010000077.1, from coordinate 10,019 downwards.
CGGCCATGTCGCCGAGGCCTCCTCGTCCAACCTCTTCCTGGTCCAGGACGGGGTTCTTATCACCCCTCAGGCCAGCGACGACGTCCTGGTGGGAATCACCCGCGACTGCGTGCTTGAAATAGCTCGTCGCCAGGGCGCTCAGGTCGTCGAGCGGCGGGTGGATCGCAGCGAACTACTGGCGGCTGACGAGGTGTTCCTCTCCGGCACCGGGGTCCAGGTGGCACCCATCACCAGCGTCGACGGGCGGCGAGTGGGAGATGGGATCATGGGCCCCATGACGTCCCGGATCCAGCAGGAGTACCTGCGCTTGGTCCGGGGCGAAACCGACGCCTTGGCGGAGTGGCGAACCTCCGTCCCGCAGGCCGTCCCCACTCAGCAGGCGACGATTGGGAAGTGATGCTACGGCATTGGTACGACTGGTACATGAATCGGAGGCGAAGGGGCCGATGAAGGACGTGTACCAGGACATACTGACCACCCGAAATCTGGAGCGGGCGCTCAACTGCCGCAAGGCGCTGGCCCAGCAGCCCGAGTATCTGGCCGCCACCGGGTAGCAAGCTCAATGCAGTCATGGCCGAGAGCGCTCTGGACCGACACACCAAGAAGATCCTCGCCGTGGAGGAATTGCTGCGCACCAGTGCGCGGTCGCCACCATACTCCTGATCCACGGTCGTATCCCTGGCATGAGGAGCTGGCGTACCTGATGCTGGCCCAGCCCAACGTGTACGCCGAGCTGTCGATGTTCTACCTGTACGCGGTTGCCACCGTCACCGACCGCACGGAGAGGGTGCTGGAGTTCGCGCCCACATCCAAGGTCCTCTGCGGCACCCACGGGCACGGTCATCCGGAGACCTTCTGGTTTGGAACGCTCCTGATCCAAGAGGCGTGGTCCCGGGTGCGGGACCGATGGGCGCAGCGGGGAGCGCGCGCCGGTTGGCTCGATCAGGTGGGTGGCAACATCATGGAGCCAACACCAGCCTCCTCTACCGGTTCTGACCGCCCCGTTGCTCAGAACCCGCCACCCTTCTCAGACGCTCAGCGTTCATCCGCCCTCGGCGCCCACTTCGGGCCGTGGCAGCCTCCCCATCAGGAAGAACTCCTCATTGGGCTGGAGGTCGATGGCCAGCGCCATGCGGTTGGAGAGGGCGAACAGCGCCACCACCGCAGCGATGTCCCAGATCTCCTCCTCGCCGAACCCGGCCGCATGGAGTTCAACCAGATCCTCCTCCCCCACCTCCTCCGGCACCGTCGACAGCTTGACGGCGTAATCTAGCATCGCTCGCTGCCGGCGGCTGATGGGCGCCTTGCGGTAGTTGATCGCCAGCCAGTCCGCGATCCTTGGATCTCGCGCCCGAATGCGCAGGATGGCGCCGTGGGCGACCACACAGTAGGTGCAGCTGCGCTGAGCGCTGGTGGCAACCACAATCATCTCGCGCTCCGCCTTGCTAAGGCCATCCGACCTCTCCATGACCGCGTCGTGGTACGCCATGAACGCCCGCAGCTCGGCCGGACGGTGCGCCAGCGCCAGGAACACGTTGGGCACGAATCCAGTCTTGGCGACGATCTCCCGGATCCGGTCCGCCAGATCCGCCGGAATGGTGTCGAGGTCGGGGACGGGGTATCGGCTGATCATGGTCTGGAATCCTCCTGGATGGTTGGCTGGGATAATGGTGACGCCCTGCTCGCGTCACCGAGGACCACGGGGTCCTCCGGGACTCAGCGTCCAGCGCTGGTCAACCATGACCGGCTCCGACCGGCCCCACCGGAATCGGAGTCCGACCAACGGGCCAGGCTCCGGTCGCTCTGGCAGGCCCAAGCGACTCAGCCCCGGAGTGGCTTGGGGCCGCGGAAATCGGTGGCTATCTCCTCCACGGTGACCCAGGTGACACTCTCATGCTCCGAGATGTAGCACATGAGACGCTCCAGCACAAGCAGAACCTGGGGCAGGCCGCTGACGTCGGGGTGGATGGTGAGGGGGAGACTGCATAGTCCACGCCTGGAGGACCCAGTCAAGGATTTCCGGCGCCGTGGCGGCGACCAGTGACCGTCATTGGCGAAGTGACAATCCGAATGTAAGGCTGACATGGTGCACCAGCGTGGGATCGAGTAGCTGGCCCGAGTCGATGGACCCAACCACGACCCGCGAGGCACTGGCCACGCCCACATCTTGGTCCCGGTGACCGTCCCTCGCCGCACCTGCCTCGCGAAGGTCGGCGGCATCCTGGGGCCAGCTCCCCGGCGCCTCCGGCGGGCGCCGTCAGAGCGGCCAGTCCCGCGGGCAGTCCTGGTCGAGTGGGCGGCGAGCGGTCAGGCTCGGCGGCGACTTCGGGTGAGACAAGCAGCGGCCTCGGATCGGTGTGAAGGACCGCGCTCATCCGGCGTCGGCGCCGCACTGGCGTCGAGGCACGCCGGCGGACCGCCTGCCTTGCGGGCGAGCACCATCAGCGATCACCAAAGGCGCCAAGGGCTTGGTTGACATGCCGTGCCAGCGACGGATCATCGCCAGCAAGCAACTGCCCCCGGCCGGACCGGACCGATGGGGCTGTGGGTTCCGACTCCAGGTCGCGGCACCGAGTGCCGACGGCCGGATTGGGCTCGTGGCTCCGGATGCGACCGCATGCCCGGAGACGGCGAGTCCGGACTGGCGCGGTCATTGGTGAGTCTTGAATTCGTGAGGGCCGTGCCCCTCGACCTCCAGCTGAAAGGTCGAGTGGTCGATGTCGAAGTGCTGGGTGACACATGCCTGTAGCTGATCGAGGATCTGAGGGGCGTGGCCGTCAGCGAAGCAAGCACCCTCGATCACCACGTGCGCGGAGAGGGCTGGCAAGGCGCTGGTCACCGTCCATACATGCAGGTCATGCACCTGGCGCACATGAGGAGCAGCGAGAAGATGAGCGCGCACATCCTCCAGATCGACTCCCTCGGGAGCGGCCTCCAGTAGGACCCTACCCGCGGCGCGGAGAAGCCCCCAAGCGGCGTGGACCATCAGCGCCACGACAAGCAGCGAGGCGAGGGCGTCAGCCCGGTCGAACCCGGTGAGAAGGATCACCACGCCGGCTATCGCGGTTGCGATGAAGGCGTAGAGGTCGGTCAGGATGTGCCGGAACGAGCCCTCGATGTTGAGGCTCGACCGCCCGGCTCGGGCCAGCATGCCTGCGGCGGCGAGGTTGACGACCACTCCTCCGATGGCCACGATCACCATGAGCAGGCCCGCGACGCTCGGCGGATGGGCCAGGCGCAGCAGAGCCTCGAATGCCACCACGGCACCCACCACCAACAGGGTGATCCCATTGACCGCCGCAGACAGGATCTCCGCCCGCTTCAGCCCGAATGTCCACGGCTCGGCCGCTGGCCGAGCCGCCAGCCGCGCCGCCCACAGGGAGGCCCCCAGCGCGCCCGCATCTGCCAGCATGTGACCGGCGTCGGCGAGCAGGGCCAATGACCCTGACAGGAGAGAGCCGCCCACCTCCACCAACATGAACCCGACGATCAGCGCCAGCGCCACCGTCAGGTAGCGGGCGTCGGTGTTCGTGGGCAGACGAGGTGGCCTCGGGCCCGATGCCGAACTCCGGTCGGGAGCGTCAAGCATGATCCGTATCATGCGGGATCTCGGAACGCAGCCCACCGCACCCCGCGGTCTCTGAGAGCGTGGCTGCGGTCCTGGACCCCCACAAGACCCCCAAGACGCACGGACACCTGGCACGGCGGCAGGCCCTGCCATCAGCCCGGCCCGAACGTCAGGGGCGGACGGCTCGTCCCAGGACCATCTCAGGCCCAGGCACCGGTACCCCCGCCACCCTGATCGGAGCGCTCCTCACCTGGCCGACCAGGAAACCGGCCCTGTCCATCGCTACCACTGTCTCCCGGTTCAGGTGGCACCCACCGGCGATCAAGCCCCACAGAGGGTCGACCGCGTCCTGCACCCGACCGACCATCCGGCGGCCGCGAATATGCTCATAGAACCGAAGCTCCCCTTGGGGGCGGAGCACGCGCATGAGCTCCGCAAGGGCCCGAGGGAGGTCGCTGACCGAGCAGAGCACCAGCGAGGAGACCGCGGCGTCAAAGGACGAGTCCTCGAACGGCAGGGTCTCCGCGAAACCATCCAGGACCACGACCTTCACCCTGGCTCGCTGGGCGGCTCGCTCGCACCTGATCCGCAGATGTCTCTCCGGCTCGATCACCGTGACCTGGTCGACGGCCGGCGGGTAGTGCCGGAGGTTGAGACCGTTGCCGCCGCCGATTTCGAGCACCCGACCGCTCAGCCCGGAGAGCAACTCCTGGCGCACCATCTTGGTCCCGGCCGATTCTGCCAACAGGGCCAGAGCCGAATAGCAACGCGCGAACAGCGGGTGTCGCGAGCCGGAGCGTGTCCCCATTCGTCGATGTTCTCACGGGAGACCGCCGCCGTGCCGCGGGTCACCGTCCCGCTGCGGCGTCCAGGGGGGCGGGGCCCATCCCGACTGAGGGCCCGCAAGCGGAGAATGAACCCCGTGAGAGCGCAGGACTACTGGACCGAGTCGCTGGCCAGGTGGGCCATCCCGCCAGAGATCCTGGAGCAGGGTGGGGAGTCACCCTGGGCGCTGCCTCCATGGGCCTTTGCCGAGTCGGCGCGCCTGGCCCTCAGCCAGCCCCTCACCCCCACTCATTTGTTGGCGCTTGAGGTTCTGCCCCCGGGCGGGCACGTGCTCGACGTGGGGGCGGGCGCGGGTGCGGCCAGCCTTCCCCTGTCAGAGCGGGCGGCCGAGATCGTCGCCGTCGACCAGAGCCGGGAGATGCTGCGGGAGTTCTCAGACCTGGCGGCCGAGCGTGTCCCGGTGGTCACCATCGAAGGAACCTGGCCGGAGGCCGCCGGGATGGTCGCGGTCGCGGATGTCGTGGTGTGCGCCAACGTCGCCTACAACGTCCCGGCGCTCGGCGACTTCGTGGTGGCGCTGACCCAGAAGGCGAGGGCCAAGGTGGTGATGGAGCTCACCGGCGCGCATCCCCAGTCGTCCCTGAACTGGCTCTGGAAGCACTTCTGGGACCTCAACCGCCCAGAGGTGCCCACCGCCGACGATGCTGCGGCAGTCGTCCGTGAGGCGACCGGCCTGGAGGTCACCGTGGTCGCCTGGCCGGGACGCGAACCGCTGGCCGACCGGTTCGGAGACGAGGGCGTCGCCTGGATTCGCCGCCGCCTGTGCCTGCCCCCGAGCCGCGACGAGGAGCTGGCTCAGCTGCTGCGCTCTCAGGACCGACCGGGCCGGACCGCCATGGTGACGCTGGCTTGGGCCGGCCGAGGGCAGGGCTGAGCCAGTTCGGTCAGGCGGCGACGGCGGTCTCTCGAACAACGGGCCGCTTCTCTGGCTCAAGGACTCCCCGGGGCTCAGCCCCGGTCTGAAAGAGCGCCAGGGCCAGAGCGGCTCGGGCGCCGGTCTGCCCCGGCAGAAACTCCAATCCGACAACCACCGCTGGGCCGGGATCGGGGCCTGGATTCACGCCGCGTACCACCGCCTCGAAGGTGTAGATGCGATGCTGAAATTGGATTGCCAAGGTCTGGCGACTCCCAGCCGATGGTGCCAGGGTTGGCAGCGGTACCAGGATCCGAGCGCCGGTCAACGACGCGTCCAGGAGACGGGCTGGGACGTCACCGAGTTGCGCCGGAGCGTCCACGTCGAACCGCACCGAGGCCCGACGCTCGGAGGCGAAGCGCTTGGACCGGATGCGCCATATCGCCGCCAGCAGAAGGCCGCTGTTCAGCACCAGCCAGAACATCGACCCGTAGGCCACCCATGGCACCCGGTAATGGACCGGAGTGATCCCCAGCAGGCTGGCCACCGCCCAACCCAGAGTCAGCAGACTCGCCCCCATCAGCACCCAGAGCAGCCGGGGTACTGGCATCCGGGACCTAGTCTCACCGAGTCTCCCCTTGTCGGTGACTCGGAAGGGCTGCTCCGAACCGGCCAGCAGCCGCAGGGTGGCTTGCAGGTTGGCGGGCATCCTGACGATTTCGAAGATGGTGGCCAGACCCTGGCTGGAGGTGGAGCGCGCCAGCCGGCGCATGGCATACCTTTGAGCGAGGAAGGTGACGATGAAGATCGGGGCAAACACGGCAAACGAAGCCCGGATGGGGATGGCCGCCACCCCCAGCACCACCATCGGTACCAGCAGATATCCCAGAGAGCGCCACGCATCGAACCACCCCAGAAGGGTGGTCAGGTAGCTCAAACGCTGCATGCGAGTGAGTCCGCTCACCGTCGCGGGGTTCTCCCGGCGCAACAGCTGCATCGCGCCAGTACCCCAACGCAGTCGCTGACTGAGATACTGGAGCACATTGCCGGCCGCCAGACCATGGGCCAGAACCTCGTTGTGGAAGATGGTCCTCCAGCCCCGGCGATGCAATCTCAGCGAGGTGTGGATGTCCTCGGTCACGGTCTCCATCGCCAGACCGCCGACATCGCGCAGGGCCGCCATTCGGAAGATGGCTCCGGTGCCGCAGCAAAAGGCCGCATTCCAGCGATTGCGCCCGGCTAACAGGGCGCGATAGAAGAGCCGCTGCTCGCTGAAACTGCGCTCGTGCTCGAAGCTCTCCAGGTTGTAGAAGTCCTGAGGGGTTTGCACCAGCGCTATCCGATTGTCATCGAAGTATCCCAGGGTATTGCGGAACAGGTCAGCCCGAACCACGTGGTCCGCATCGATGATTGCCACCAACTCAGCGTCGATGCGATCCAGGGCATAGTTGACGTTGCCGGCCTTGGCGTGTTCATGGGTGGGCCGGGCAAGGTACCTAGCTCCCAACCGCTCCGCCAGCTCCCGAACCTCTTGGCGATTGCCGTCGTCGAGTACCCAGGTCTCGTGGTCGACGCTGGCGCTCACCGCCGCCGCCACGGTTGGGAGCAAGGTCTCCTGAGGTTCGTTGTAAGTGGGAATCAAGAGCGCAAGCCGGAGGTCGGTGCCGTCGCGGGGGGCCGGCGGCGGCACCGCGTCTACGTTCCACAGGTTGACCGCGAAGAGCCCTAGCCCCAGCGCCGCGTGCAGCTCCAACACCAACAGGGGGACCGAGATCCACCACTCGGCCAGGTTGAGCGTGTCCAGAAGCCGCCAGCCCAGGTACGCCAACGTCACCAAGAGCGCGACCACTGCCACGGTCTGGGTGAGCCGACGTCGCCGCGCGGTCTCCGGCTCCGGGACCGCGGTGCGGGGAAACGGCCGGTTACCGAGGGGCTGCTCGAGGGCTACCCGCCGGCCGCGCGAGGGGGGGGATGACATAGGACCTCTGGAGATGACATCGGGCTCGGTCGGTGTGGCCGGGCCTCGTGACAACGACGCGCTCACTTCGCCGAAGTCCAGCTTGGCACCAGCCCACCTGTTCGCCCCGTGACGGAACTGTCGCAGTCCCTTTCGAGTGCGTCGCACCTTTGGCCAACTGGCAGCAGCGCCCGCCACCCACCCTCCAGGGGTGCCGAGCGGTGGCTCCCGCTTCGTCCTCTGAATGGGTGGCCCCTCCACCAAGACTCAGCTTCCCCCCCAACGGACGCAGCCAGGCCGAGCCTCAGAGCTGCGAGACATATCCCGTGCGCTCCATCGGCGCACCAGGTACATTGCGGTCGTCGAGACACAGCTGCATGGAGTCACCTTTATGAGCACCACGGTCCACTTCGCTGACTTCCAGTCTGAGATCTACGCAGACGGGCTGGTCGGTGACGTCCCCCTCTTGCCGATGACCCCGGAGGACATGGAGGAGGCCGCCCGACCGCTGATGTCGGAGCGAACCTACGCCTACGTTGCCGGCGCGGCGGGCGGCGAGCGGACCGCCAGATCTAATCGGGCTGCCTTCGATGACTGGCAGATAGTCCCGCGCCATCTCCGTGGCGTGGAAGATCGGGATCTCTCCACGGAGCTCTTCGGGCAGCGCCTCCGCACCCCCATCCTGCTCGCTCCGGTGGGAGCGCTGGGCACAGTGCATGCCGACGCGGACGTGGTGACCGCGCGCGTGGCCGCAGAATTCGGGGTCCCGATGATCCTCTCCACCCTGTCGTGCAGCCCTCTGGAGGAGGTTGCTCAGACCTGGAGACGAGGCGACGCCGCCGAGGGCTGGTTCCAACTGTTCCTAAAAACATAACCACACATGCCCACAGCTAACTGGCTGCGGACACGTCATGGTCCTGTCCTTTTCGGCATGGTTTTCCCTCGCCGAGGCGGCCCTGCCGCCGGCCGAGGATTTCCCTGCCCGTTTCGCTCTCCGGTTGACCAGGATGGTCCATGACGGCGACGGTGGACGATTCCCCGCCGCCTCCCACTCGCGTCTCCGCTCCCACGGCACGTCTGGCCGTGGTCGCCTGGTGCCTGGAGTCTCGCACCCCGGAACAGTCGCCTTGCGGCTTCCAATCGGGTGCCTCGCCCGTCCGCTGCGAGAACCTGCTGAGCAGGATGGTCCGAACCCGGTCCTTCGGCATCCAAAGGGTGATTTCGGGATCATCCATCCTGTTTCGCAGGTTGTGCGCTCCAACCCAGTCCGCATAGCCCGCCCACCCGCAGAAGAGGCAGACGAACCGGTCCCCGTGGCGGTTGTTGGCGTGGACGTAACCACACCGGGGACACGGTTGCGAGCTATAAGCCGGGTTGACCCGCTGACGGCAGCTGCCTGCTACCGATGCCTTGAAGTGAGATCGCTCGTTGATGGTCGTGTTGCGCATCTGCACGGTGCGCCTGGACATGGCCTTGGACCTGCCCTGGCCGCGGAAGTCCAGCTTCTCCTGAGCGAAGCGTCCCGGGGTGCGGTGGACCAGGAACTCGTGGTAGGCAGTGTTCACCTGGCGGGCGCACTCGGCCTGGGCGCGCTGCCGCCTTCGGTCCATCTTCTGGTAGCCGAGGTTGTGGACCCGGACCGGTCGTGCTTTCGCTCGCTCGCCCCTGGCCAGGGCCCGCTTGCGTACCGCGTGGAGCTTGCCCCGGGCGCGGCCTTTGTCGAGGTCCCGCTGGGACGTGGTCGCGAGGAACTTTCCAAACCATTTGCCGTAGCGTTTCCCGTGGTCGTCGGTCAGCACCTCGCTCTGCCCGATGTCCACCGCGGCGTCGCCACCATCGGGCGCATCCGCAGGCTGATCCAGGTCGAACATGGTGTGGACTTCCACGACTCTCTCGCCTGGCTCCATCACCACACGGAGGTTGCCCGAGATCGCCGCCGCACCGAGCAGGGGGACCCGGATGCGCTGGCGAGGCCGGAGCCCCATGAGCTCGACCTGCTGGCATCCGGTGGGGGTGGTCGTGATCGTGTACATGTCCGCGTCGAAGCAGGCGCTTCGTGCCTTCCGCACCCGCGGAAAGCGCCGCACGCGACGGCGCACCTCCCGCCCGAGGATCTTCACGACCGCCGAGCGCTCCTCCTTGGGGATCGTGAACAAAGAGGGGATGGGGGTCTGCCCCGCATAGAGGGCCGCCACTCGCCTGGGACTGAAGAGCAGCCAGAAGGCGTAGTGGCACATCTCCTCCGACCAGTGCTCCTTGCGGTGTGCCAGTGGCTTCACGTCTTCCGCTATCGCCGCCCAGAACCTCGCCATCGTCTCGTAGGCGTCTTGCCCAGCCGTCTTCCACATCCGGGCCTGCAGCCCGTGAGGGCTGGCATAGCCGGAGCGCACCAGCTGGTCCCGGTAGCTGCGATGGCCGCGGTGCTCGGCAAACGTCTTGGGAGCAAGAGTTCGCAGATGGTCGTCATTCTCCTTGGCGTACAGGTCGATCAGCGATCGAAGCTCTGCGGCCTTGCCTTTGTTCAGCCGCTGCGAGGGTCTGCGCACACAGCGCTTGGGGAGGTCTTCGTCGGTCACTGGCTCACCATTGCCACGATGTCGGCTTTCTTGTAGCGCCGAAGTCCATAGAGGCGCGAGGAGAAGCAGTGCACGATGGACTGCAAATCCTCGACCATCTCTTCCTCGGGGGAGAGCGACTGCGCGTTCATGACCACGATCGCGCAGCCGTGATCGTGGGCGAACTTCTCGAACCACTCGAACCCGAATCGCACCAAGCGATCCTGGTGGGCGACGACG
>JAJYPP010000020.1 GCA_021795235.1 bacterium | reverse complement strand
GAGCCTCTGGGCCGTGGCTTCCACCGCAACGTCTACGCCTCTCCAGTCCGTCCGTACGGGGACTGGGGACCAGGACGTGAAGGCACGCCATCGCTCAGGATCGCTTAGCTGTTCTGAGACGCTCGGATCGTGACGGTGGCGGACACCCTGGACGCGATGACCACGGATCGGCCCTATCGGGCCGCGCGAACCCTGGCGGAGGCGGTGGAGGAGTTGCGTCAGTGCGCCGGGACTCACTTCGATCCCACAGTCGTGGCGGCCGCGATCGAGCTCTTTGGCCAGACTTCCCTGGGAGCCGCTCCGCCTTCGGCCGAGCCGGCCCGAGCGTCGGCCACCGCGGCGACTTTGGCGGAGCAGCACAGCACCGTCCAGACCGCCGCCTGGCGCCTCTACGCCCGGCTCGGGCAGGAACTGCGCTCGGTCACCGATCTTCCTCTGCTGGCCTCGCGCATCCTGGAGTTGCTGGAGTCCGAGCTGGGGCTCCCCGGGGCGGAGCTGAGTGTTCTCGACCCAAGCGGCCAGACCCTTGAGGTGGTGGCTGCCCGCGGAACGCCGGTGCCCATCGATGTCGGCGAGCGCCGAGAGCGCGGGAGAGGCCTGATGTGGGCGGCGCTGGAGGCGGAGCAGACCCTATACGTGGCTGACGCCGAGGCGGACCCGCGCTACGTGGGGACCCCGGGGTCTGGGCATGTCGCCATGGTGCTGCTCCCCCTGGTGTCGAGTCGAGGAGTCCAGGGGGTGTTGGTGGCCTACCGCGCCATGCCGTCGGCCTTCGACCGGCTGGCGCGCCGCCAGCTGGAGGCGGTTGCGGTCCCGATCTCTGAGACGCTCACGGTGGCGCGCCTGCTGGTCCGCGGTGAAGCTCTGGTGTAGGTCGGAGCGCTGCCGGGCACGGCCTGCGGTGGCGGCGTGAGCCGGCCGCGGGCGAGCTGGCGGACCCTGCCCTGGGCTGCGGCCCGCTGCGAAGCCGAGGTCAGGCCGGGTCCGGCCCCATCGGCGAGGGGAGCTCGAGTCCGAGCTCCAAGTAGCAGGAGCCGGGGATCCCGATGTCGGCCACCCACGGCCGGCCCACCCACGGCCCGGCCTCCACGACCGTGCACCCGCGCTTGGCCACTCCCAGCATCAGGGTGTGGTCGGCTCTGACGCACTCGCCTTGAGCCGCACCGGAGTCGCAGTCGAGCCCGCTGGGTAGGTCGATCGCCAGCACGCTGGCCGAACTGCGGTTCACGCGCGCGATCAGAGCGGCCATGTCCCCCCGAGGGGCTCCCTTGGCCCCGGTGCCCAGGAGTCCGTCCACGACCAGCGACGCCTCCCCAAGGGCCCAGTCGGCGGCGGCCAACCACTCACCGCCTCGAGGAACCCCCTGCCGCAGCTGCGCGCCCGCAGCCGCGGCCGCTCTGGACAGGTCCACGGCGGTCTCGCTCAAGGGGGCTCCGAGTACAAGACAGCGCACCAGGGTCCCCCAGGCCGCCAGGTGGCGGGCCGCCACCAACGCGTCCGCGCCATTGTTGCCCTTGCCCACCAGCACCGCCACTGCAGGGCTGGGTTTGGACATCTCCGCCAGCAGGCGTGAGGCCAGCCTGGCGACCTGGAAGCCGGCGACCGCCATCAGCATTGCGCTGGGCACGCCCTGCCGCTCCGCCGCCAGGTCGAGGGCTCTGGCCTGCTCGCTGGAGGCGGCGGGGCCCGGGCTCAAGTCCTCGCGCCTTCCAGGGAGATCCCGGCGGGGGCCGCGGCCGAGTCGGCCCACAGGATCTTGACCCGATCTCCAGCCCGCAGACCGGCCCGGGCAGCGGCGCTGGCGCCCTTGGCGGCGATCTCGAGGTGCCCCGAGCTGTTCCAGAGCAGCCCCACATCGCCCTCGATCTCAGAGTAGGTGCGAACCACCTGGCTGATCACCTGACCGCTGGGCAGGGCCACGCCCACCGGGACCGGAGCGTACCAGGGTGTCCTGGCCACCGCGGTGATGACATTCCCGAAGCGGTCCACCACCACCACCCGGGCGACGGTACCGCTCCCGTCTCCTTCGGGCAGCAACGCGGGGAGGAGACGGGGGCTGCGCAGCCGCTGGCCCAGCTCCTCCAACCGGACGCTTCCCTGGGCCAGCCTGGCCGCCAGCGGTCCGATCAGGTCTCGGCCGTGAAAGGTGGAGCTGAGAGCGGCCGGCCGGTGCGCACTCTCGTCGATGTGAAAGACCGTGCGCTCCCGTCCCCGCAGCCACATGAAGTGCAGCAGCCCGTTGTCGGGGGCCACGACCAACTGCTGGTCGATCAGGCCTGCCACCAGCGGGCGGTCGCTGCCGACGCCGGGATCCACCACCACGCAGTGGACCGTCCCGCTGGGAAACGATGGCGCCGCGGCCGCCAGCCAGTAGCTCCCGGCGCCGATGTCGTGAGGCGGGATCCCGTGCGTGATCGTCTCCACCCGCAACTCGGGCGCCACCTGCATGACCGCGCCCAGCAGCGACCCGGCGTATCCGTCGGCGGTCCCGAAATCGGTGAGCAACGTGAGCACGGCGGCCATGAGACGGGGCCATTGTCCGTCATGGCGAGGTTTGGGCCGGTGACCGCCCGGAAAAGGAAAAGCGGGGCGGCCCGAGGGCCACCCCGCTTGCTGGACTCATCCAGGATGAGATCAGTAGTCGGGCATCGCCGGTGCTGCGGCCGACTTCTTCTCGGGGATGTCGGTGATCAGGGACTCGGTGGTCAACAGCAGTCCCGCGATGGAGGCTGCGTTCTGGACCGCCGAGCGGGTCACCTTGGTGGGGTCGATGATCCCCGCCTTCACCATGTCGACGTACTCGCCGTTGGCGGCGTTGTAGCCGTGGCCGGCGGGCAGGCTCCGTACCTTCTCCACCACCACCGAGCCCTCGGCGCCGGCGTTGTTGGCGATCTGCCGGGCCGGCTCCTCGAGCGCCCGGCGCACGATGGTCACCCCGATCTGCTGGTCGCCCTCGAGCTTGGTGTCCTTAAGGGCCGCTTGAGCCAGCAGCAGCACGGTGCCGCCGCCGGGCACGATGCCCTCCTCGACCGCCGCCCGGGTGGCCGAGACCGCGTCTTCCATACGGTGCTTGCGCTCCTTGAGCTCGGTTTCGGTGGCCGCACCCACCTTGATCACGGCCACGCCGCCGGCCAGCTTGGCGAGCCGCTCCTGGAGCTTCTCCTTGTCCCAGTCGCTGGTCGACTTGTCGATCTCGGCCTTGATCTGCTCGATCCGGCCCTTGATGGCGTCGGACTGCCCGGCGCCCTCAACGATGGTGGTGTCGTCCTTGGTGACCTGGACCCGACGAGCCCGCCCCAGCTGTCCCAGCTGAACGTTCTCGAGCTTGAGTCCCAACTCCTCACTGATCACGGTCCCGCCGGTCAGGATCGCGATGTCCTGGAGCATCGCCTTGCGGCGGTCTCCAAATCCGGGAGCCTTGACCGCCACGGCGGTGAAGATGCCCCGGATCTTGTTGACGATCAGGGTCGCGAGCGCCTCGCCATCGACGTCCTCAGCGACCACCACCAGGGGCTTGCCGGACTGGTGGATCTTCTCGACCACCGGCAACAGGTCCGCGATCGCGGAGATCTTGCGGTCGGTGATGAGGATGTAGGGATCCTCGAGGACCGCCTCCATGGCCTGGGTGTTGGTCACCATGTAGGGGCTGATGTAGCCCTTGTCGAACTGCATCCCCTCGACCAGCTCGAGCTCGGTCTCGATGCCCTTCGACTCCTCGACCGTGATCACGCCATCCTTGCCGACCTTCTCCATGGCGTCGGCGACGGTCTCGCCGATTCCGGGATCGGCCGCCGAAATGGAGGCGACCTGGGCGATCTTCTCGCGCTCGCTGATGGAGACGGAGTGCTTCTTGATCTCGGCGACCACCAGATCGACCGCCTTCTGGATGCCGACCTTGACCTGCACTGGGTTGGCGCCGTGGGCAACGTGACGGAGGCCCTCGTTGATCATCGCCGCCGCCAGCACGGTCGCGGTGGTGGTGCCGTCGCCGGCGATGTCATTGGTCTTGCTGGCCACCTCCTTGACCAGCTGAGCCCCCATGTTCTCGAAGGGGTCCTCCAGCTCGATCTCCTTGGCGATGGTGACCCCGTCGTTGGTAATGGTCGGGCTGCCGAACTTCTTGTCGAGGACCACGTTGCGGCCCTTGGGGCCGATGGTGATCCGAACTGCATCGGCGACCTTGTCGGCCCCGCGCTTGAGCGCGGCTCGCGCCTCGGTGTCGAACAGCAACTGCTTGGGCATACGCTTCCTCTCCTAATTTCCCCACATGATCCGGTTGATCACTCGGTGCCGCCATTTTAGCACTCACGGCCGCCGAGTGCTAGCAGGCGATGAGCAGAAGTGCCAGAGCAGCCGGCGGGCCCGGTCGGCGATCATGAGGGCATGAGAGAGCCGGGGGCTTCCCCAATTGGATTCGCGCAGGTGCGCTCGCGCGAGGAGCGAGACGCCGTGGGCACGTTCCTACTCGCCCAGGGCTGGGCGGGGCTGCACTTCGGAGATACCTTGAGGCGCGTCGAGGAGGAGGCGCAGACCGGTTTCAGCTTGCTGGCCCTCCGCGAGCGGGCCGGGGCGGTGCGCGCGGTGGCGCTGGCCCACGGCACCCGCCTGCACCTGTACGCCCCATCCCGGGAGGGATTCCCCGCCGCCGCCGGGCTCCTGGCGGAGAGGCTCGGCTCCTTGGACCGGGTCACCTGCCTCGAAGCCCATCTGGCCGGGGACCCCGGCCCAGCGTTCGAGGCGAGCGTGAGGGAGATGACGGTCGCCGCCACCCTGCGGGTCCCGGCGCGGCCCCTGCTCCCGGTCAGGGTGGCCACCTCGGCGGACGCTGAGGAGCTCTGGCGCACCTATGACTCGGTGCCGTGGATGCGGTTGGCCTCGCCTGCCGAGTGGGCGGCGAGGGTGGAGCGCGAGCGCACCTGGATCGCCGAGCTTGACGGAGGCATGGTCGCGGCCGCGCGTTGGACCAAGTCGTTTGGAACCGTGGTCGAGGTGGGCGGCGTGGCCACCACCCCTGAGCGGCGCCGCCGTGGAGCCGCCACCTCGGTGGTCATGGCGGCCACGGCGGCAGCCCTTGATGAGGGCCTGACCCCGGTCCTGTGCTTTCAGGGCCCCGAGCTCAGGCCACTCTATTACCCGCTGGGGTTCGAGTTCGTCGGACGCGAGTTCGTGTTCCGGCGGCGCCCCGGGTGATGGATCGGCATATGATCGGGACATGCCCGACCTGAAGTCGGTGCTGGCCTGGTCCGCGCTCGCGGCTGGGGTGGCCATCGCCGCTGAGCGGAGCGTCTCCAAGCTGAGATCCAGCTCCGACGAGTCCATGCTCGACTGGGAGCTGGCGCGGCGGACCGCGTACCAGCGGGTTGGTCCTGACGGGCTCGAAATGGCAGATCGGGCCGCACTCGAGTACGAGCCCTTGGTGGCGGAGTTGGTTCCCCTGATCGCTGAGGCCTGCGGAACCGGGGCCCAGGGCAACAGCTTTGGGCGGGTGAGGGTGGTCGGGCGGCGCGGTTTCCTGGATCAGAACCTGGCCATGATGAGGCGGATGGTCCAGCCCCTGGAAGCAGCTCAGGGAAAGCTCGGCACCCTTCGGGCCGGCACCCTGATGCGAGTGCCCACCAGCCTGTACCTGGGCACCCTGCTGGGCTACATGGGGAGCCGGGTGCTGGGTCAGTACGACCCGGTGCTGAGCTTCCCCGGGACGGATCGCCAGGAGCTGCCGACGCCGGCCTTGCTGATCGTGGAGCCCAACGTCCGTAACTTTCAGGGCAAGTCAGAGCTACCGATAGACTCGCTGCGGCGCTGGCTGATGCTGCACGAGCTCACGCACGCCTGGCAGTTCGAGCTCCATCCCTGGCTGGCACCCCACCTCACGGGCATGGTCGAGGAGCTGACCAGGCTGCCCGGGGGGAGGGGCCTCAGCGGGCTGGAGGAGGTGCTGCGCACGGCCCGAAACCTCCGCCCTCAGTTGGCGCTGGTGGGCAGGGTGCAGGCCACGATGGCGGTGCTGGAGGGGCACGGTAACTTCGTGATGCGCGAGGTCGGACGCCGTCACCTTCCCGACTTCGACACCCTGGACGCCGCCTTCCACCGCCGCCATGAGCCCGCGAGTTCACTTGAGCGCCTGATATTGCTCATCTCCGGGGTGGGATTCAAGCTCCAGCAGTATCAGCAGGGAGAGCGCTTCCTGCGGGAGATCCAGGCCCAGGGGGGGCAAGCCGCCTTGGATAGGGTGTGGCTGTCGGCAGAGTCGCTGCCCAGTTGGAGAGAGGTTCGCCGCCCGGAGCTTTGGTTGAGACGAATGGGTTTCGACCCCGCCGGCCGCTCCGACCCCAGCCCCATCGGTGCTCCCGTTCCCGCCTGAGCAGCGTTCTTTGATGAGCGTAGTGACCCAGGGCCGCTGGTTCTTGCGTACACTTCGCGGATGAATCGCCTTCGAGCGCCACTTCTTGACTCGCCCCCGCAGGCGGACCGGTCGCTCTTCAGGAGTTGATGCCATGGACAACAGCCAACGCGGATCCGGAAGTAGTAGGCGCCCATCAGGCTCCCCGGGCTTGCTGCGGCGACTGCTCGATCTCCTTGAGCAGGGGCTGGGTGGGCCGCGCCTGATTCCCGCACCCATCCCGGTCGGATGGGATGGCCGCCCCGAGCCCCGTCGGCCCGACCCCTTCGAACTCCAAATTCACCGTGTGTTCGGCAGGCGCAAGGAGGAGGAGCGGGAGCGACCGGACCAGGAGGCGACCGGGGCCGATGCCTCGGATCCGTCTGATGCGACGGATGTCCCGACTGACCAAGGCGGCTATGAGGTGAACCTGGAGAATCCAGGGCCGTCGGAGGAGGGCGAGCCCACGGCCACCAGCGGCGACGAGGAGCTGCCCGCCGCAGCGGAGGAGACCTCCCCTGCCGACGAGCCTTGGTCGAGTTCCGCTGCCGACGATCCCTTCAGGTTCCAGCCCAGCTCCGAGTCCTCGGAGCTACCTGCTTGGACACCCTCTCCCCTTCTGGGTGGCGGCTTCCCGTCCTTCGAGCCCGTGACCTCGGACACCGAGAGCGAGACCTCCCCCTGGAGCGGCGGATTGGGAGGAGACCCTGGCGGCTCCGGCACCTCCGAGTCAACCGATGCGCCAGCGGGCGGCGGGATCTGGCCCCAGGAGGACGTGGATCCCGGAGCGCAACTCTGGTCGACCGGTGACCGCGAAGGGGCGGAGGGAACCCCGTTCGCTCCGGGCTCTACGGATGAGGCCGCAGAGGTGGCCTCGGAGCCATTCCCGTCGGTGTCCGAAGAGGAGCCGGACGAGTACTCTGCGACCCTGGCTGAAGAGATCGAGGAGCCCGCGGCTCTTGAGGTGGAGGCCGCGGCCCCAGACAGCGAGTCCGAAGAGGTCGAGGAGCCTGCGGCCTTTGAGGCGGAGGCCGCGACCTCAGACAGCGAGTCCGAAGAGAGCGAGTCTGAGCCGTCTGACATCCAGCCTTTCGAGCCTGATCAGCTCCCCGAGGTGGTCGCCGTATCTGAGACGGCCTGGTCAGTCTCCTCCCGCGAGGCGGCGGAGGCGCCCGTTTACCAGGCGCTCGATGAGTCCCCCCGGGCGGAGAGCGGTGACACCCTGATCGAGGCCGCGCGGGCATTTCCGCTCCCCGAGGGCGAGCTCATGTTCCGCAACCTGAGCGTGGGCTTCACCGACCCTGCCCGCCTTCTCCGCCACCTGGCAGGAGAGGGGCACACCGGGGTCATGCACGTGGCCTCCGCCGACGGCCGCAACACCTACATAGTGCTGGTGGAGGGCTACGTGGTGGCGGTCGCCTCCGACTCCCAGGGCAGGCTCAGCACCTCCACCCGGGTCTCCTTCCCCACCTTCCCCAACAGCCACGACATCATCAGCGTGATCACCTATCCACTGGAGATCGCCCGCGGCCTGGGGCTGCTGCTGCACGCTCCCGTCCACTTCGCGGGGCTGGGGGCCATGTTCGTCGATCTCGACGGCTTGCGCAGCTACCTGAGCAAGCGCTCCGCGTCCGGCGGGTTGGTGGTGCAGTCGAGCGCGGGGATCGGGGTCGCCCTCTTCGACGAGGGACGGCTGGTGGGCGCCTACTCCGGCACCGCCGCCCCCGAGTCGGACCTCGCTCCCCTACGGGAACTGATCAAGGACCTGGACTCTGAGATAGATGTCCGCTTCGGGGGGCCGCAGTCACTTGAGCCGATTCCGCTCGAGACCCTGCTGGCCGGCTATCCCTTGTGAGTTCCGGCTCCGAGTCGCAGCGGGAACGCGAACCCGGGGACAGCCGGGAGCAATTCGCGCGAGTGGCGGAGGCCTACCGCACCAGCTCGACCCACTCGGATCCCGTTGCGCTGGCGCGCTTCATCTCCATCTGTGACCTCAAGCCCAACCATCGGGTCCTGGACGTGGCGACCGGGGCGGGCCATGTCGCCATGGCCGCCGCTCCCCTGGTGCGGGAGGTGGTCGCGCTCGACCTGACCGAGGAGATGCTGGAGCAGGCGCGCTCCTTGGCCGCCTCCCGAGAGGTGCGCAATGTCAGCTTCGTGCTGGCCAACGCCGAGGAGCTGCCATTTCCCTCCGAGAGCTTCGACCGGGTGGTGGTGAGATCGGCGCCGCACCACTTTCACCACCTCCTCCCGGCAGTGGCCGAGGCCTACCGGGTGCTGGTCCCAGGCGGGGCCTTCGCGGTCAGCGACTGCTCGCCGCCGCCGGTGGTCCGGGACTGGCTGGAGGCGGTGGAGGTGGGCCGTGACCAGTCCCACGTCCGCAGCCGGGCGCTGGAGGAGTGGCGAGGGCTGTTGCTGGCGATGGGGTTCACGGTGGAACACGCTGAGCGGATCGAGCAGGAGAAGGACATTCTGGATTGGTTCGAGGTGGCGGGGGTGGGCGCTCCCGAGCGCAAGCGGCTGCTCGACTACTACGAGACCGCGCCCGCCGCGGTCCATGGCCAGCTGACGCCGCAGTGGCGGGAGGGGCGCTTCTACCATCGCTACTGGCACGCTCTGATCCGCGCTCGCCGCCCTCTGGAACCGGTTTACTGACCGATACTGGCGTACCCTGAGCAGGTGACCGAGCCGATCGACCTCAGTGGGATCCATCGGGAGCTCGACCAACTCAAGCGCCACCTCTGCCACTGCCAGCTCAGCGGGGAGTGCTTGGGCTGCAAGGGCATCGAGATGATCCGCCAGCAGCTGGAGGCGGTCACGGCCGCCGCGTCCCAGCCGGTGCTGCTCCAGGTCGCCCAGGAGACTGCCGCCAAGGACATGATGGACCAGTTCGCCAAGATGCAGGAGCGGCTGATGGGGGATCCCCAGATCCGCCACGCCGCAGAAGCGTTCCAGGAGCGACTGCTGGAGGATCCCGAGGCCCGGCGCATGATCGAGGAGCTCATGCACCGGCTCGGCGGGCCGGGGGACGAGGCCGCGGATTCCTCTTCGTGACCAGGCCTCGACGCTCGATCCTGATCTGCCCGGGCAACAACCCGCGGATGGTGGCCCGGGCGGCCACCGAGCCGGCCGACGAGGTCATCCTGGACCTGGAGGACGCGGTGGCGGCGGACCCGGAGGCGAAGCGCCGGGCCCGCTCGGAACTGGTGCCCTTGCTGGAGTCGATCGACTTCGGGGGCCGGACGGTTGCCGTCCGGATCAACTCGGTCGATGGACCCCTGGCCCTTCAGGATCTGCTGGAGCTGGTCCCCAGGGTGGGGCCAAGGATCTCCACCTTGGTGGTCCCGAAGGTCTCCCGCCCCTCCCAGGTCGGCTTTCTGGAGCACTGCCTGGACGCTCTCGAGCCGGCCGGGTCGCCCCGGCTCGGTCTGGAGATCCAGATCGAGGACCCGGCCGGGCTGGAGGCGGTCTCGGAGCTGGCACGCTGTTCACCCCGGCTGGAGGCGCTCATCTTCGGGCCGGGGGACTTCGCCGCCGCCATGGGCATGCCTCAGACCGCCATCGGCGCCCCGGTGGAGGACTACCCGGGCGATGTCTGGCTCCTCCCGCTCTTCCGCATGGCGGTCGCGGCCCGCGCCCGGGGGCTGCAGGCGATAGATGGGCCCTTCTCACGGTTGTCCGACCCGGAGGGCTTGGAGGCGGCCTGCCGCCGAGCTGCGGCGCTGGGGCTGGACGGCAAGTGGGCCATCCACCCGGAGCAGTTGGAAACCATCAACCGGCTGCTGCGCCCGTCCGCGTCCCAGGTGGCCCGTGCGCGCGCCGTGCTGGCTCAGGTCGCCTCTCTGGGGGGCGCCTCGCGGCTGGGGCAGGAGATGGTCGATGAGGCCAACCGCAGGATGGCGGAGGCGGTGCTGGCCCGCTGGGAGGGAGGCCCGGAATGAAACCGCGGACCGCAGCCGAGAGCTCTGGGCTGGAGCTCTCGACCCGAGTGGTCCACGGGTCGGGGTTTCGCGACGAGGTGTCCGGAGCGCTGACTCCGCCCCTGGTCGTTGCCGCCACATTCGACCACGCCAATCCCCAGGGGCTCAGCTACGGAAGGGATCACAACCCGACCTGGGCACTGCTGGAGCGGGCGGTGGCCGACCTGGAGGGGGCGGCTTCCGGGGTCGCCTTCGCATCGGGCATGGCGGGTGTGGCGGCAGTCTTGGACCTGGTCCCCCAGGGCGGCCGGGTGGTGGTGGCGCGCGACTCCTACACCGGCAGTCGACTGCTCCTGCGCGACCTCGGGGAGAGCGGGCGCTGCCAGGTGCAGGCGGTCGACGCGACCGATCTCGGAGCGGTTGATCGGGCCGTGGATGGAGCAGCTCTGCTCTGGCTGGAAACCCTGGGTAATCCGCTGCTCTCCGTGCCCGATCTGCGCGCCTGCTCGGAGCTGGCCCACGCCCACGGCACCACCCTGGTCGCGGTCGACAACACCCTGGCCACTCCGCTGCTCTGCAGGCCGCTGGAGCTGGGGGCCGATTTGGTGGTGCACTCCGCCTCCAAGTACATAGGCGGCCACGACGACCTGATGCTGGGGGTGGTGCTCGCCCGGGACGATGAGCTGGGGGAGCGTCTGCGCCACCACCGCACCAGCCGTGGCGGGTGCCCTGGCCAGCTGGAGGCGTGGCTGGCTCTGCGAGGGCTGAGGACACTCGACGTGCGGCTCTGCCGCCAGGTGGAGACCGCCGGGTGGCTGGCGGAGCGACTGGCCAGCAGCCGCGGGGTGCGCCAGGTGCGCTATCCCGGCTTGCCGGGCCATCCCCAGCACCAGCTGGCGTCGGAGCGATTGCCCCGCGGCTTCGGCGCCGTCATCTCGATCGAGCTGGACGCCTCCGCGGAGTCGGCCGAGCGCTTCTGCTCGGCCACCAGGATCTGGGCCAACGCCACCAGCCTGGGCTCGGTCGGATCACTGCTGGAGCGCCGGGGCCGTTGGGAGGGGGAGGAGCACCTTCCGCCTGGGCTGGTTCGCCTTTCGGCCGGCATCGAGGCCAAAGAGGACTTGCTCGCCGACCTCGCTCAGGCGCTGGGAACAGCCGGGTTGGGCGCCTGAGACCTTCCGGCGCCGGCGATCAGGGTGGTAACCAACGCCAGGATCGCCTCCCGAACCTGGGCCAGGTCCAGGTCGGGCCCCGCCACCGCCCACTCGACCACCACTCCATCCAGGAGCATCGCGATGGCCCTGGAGAAGGAGGCCACCGGGAGCCCGTCGGGGAGGCTGCCTGGGCTGATCCGAGCTTGGATGAACGATTCGATGAACTCGACGATCACCTGCCGGCGCAGCCGTAGCGAGCTGCGCACCACCTCGTTGACCGGGGCTTCGGCCATCGCTCCCAAGAGCAGGCCGGCACCTCCTTCTCCGGAAAGCCTCCCGAGGTAGAAGTCGACGGCATGTTCCAACCAGGCCCGGGGGTCCGAGATGAGCTCCAGCTCTTGGCGGAGCCCTTCCGCCTCCGCCTTGGTCTCCACCGAGCAGATGGCGGTGTAGAGGTCGGCCTTGCTGGTGAAGTAGCGGTAGAGCAGGCCCACTGAGACGCCGCACTCGGCGGCGATGTCCGGGACGCTGGTGCCCTGCAGGCCCGACCTGGCGAAGGCCCGCGCCGCGCCCTCCAGGATCCGCTGGCGGACCTGGTCGGCATGGGCTGTGCCCCGGTCGGTGACTTCACGTACGACGATGACCGTACTCCTTCCGCGGCGGCTGGGTGCCGCACCTGCTACTCTGGAAGTGTACATGAATGAACATTCATTCATGCTGGCTTGACGCCTTCCACAGGGTGCCACGGAGAGCAGGTTATGTTTCGCAGGCTGGGCCGCTTCACCTTCCGGCACCGGCGGGTCATCCCGATCGCGGCCGTGGGGCTGATGGTGCTCATGCTGGGGCTATCGGGCCCGCTCGGGGGTCAGCTGTCGGTGGGCGGCTTCTCGGTCCCGGGGTCACAGAGCCAGCGTGCCAACGACCTGCTCCTGAAGCACTTCGGGGCTGCCACCACCGAGCTGCTGCTGGTGTATCGGAGCCCTCGGGCCGATGCCGCCAGTGCCGCGGTGCAGGCCAGAGTCGACCATAGCTTCAAGCGCCTCGCCCAGCGGCCTCAGGTTGCCAGCGTCCTGGACTTCAGCAACACCAAGGATCCCGTCTTCATCGGGGGCCAGGGGCATGACACCTTCGCGGTGATAAATCTCAAGCTCTCGGAGATCGCGGCCACCAACCAGCTGAAGTCTCTGGAGTCCTACCTCAGCCCGCCCAGCGGGCTGAGGATGTGGGTCAGCGGAGCCCCCGCCATAGACGCCCTCTACAACACCGCCCTGGAGCGCCAGTTGAAGCGGGCCGAGATCATCGCCCTGCCGGTCTCGCTCCTGCTGCTGCTGATCGTGTTCGGATCCGGGGTGGCCGCCCTCCTGCCCCTGCTCATCGCCGGGCTGGCGTTGCCGACCGCGCTCAGCGTCATCAGCATCATCGCCGCCCACTTTGGGATGTCGATCTTCGTCACCAACGTGGCCACCATCATCGGCCTGGGGCTCGCCATCGACTACTCGCTCTTCTTCGTGAAGCGCTTTCGCGAGGAGCTCGGCCATTCGGATGTGGCAGGCGCGGTCGAGGCCGCCACCGCCAGTGCCGGCAAGGCGGTGGCCATCTCTGGGACCGCGGTCGCGATCGGGCTCAGCTCGCTCACCCTCTTTCCGGCTTCGGCGCTGCGAAGCATGGGGGTAGGCGGGATCGTGGTGGTCGCCTGCACCCTGCTCTTCGCGCTCACCGCCCTGCCCGCGATCCTGGCCCTGCTCGGCACCAGGGTCAACAAGTTCGGCATCAGGCGCAGCCTGCGCCGGGCCAGCACCGAGTCCGGGCCCCACTCCAGCTTTTGGGGCTGGGTCGCAACCAGAGTGATGCGCCACCCGGTCCTGATCGCTCTGCCGACGGCGGCCGTGCTGCTGGCGGCGGGAACTCCATTCCTCAGCCTGCGCCTGTCCACCGGCAGCAGCGTCAGCGAGATCCCCCAGGGCCCGGCCCGCACCGGGTACGCCCTGCTCAACTACCACTTCCCCCAGGCGGGGGGCGTGGACGACATGACCCTGGTCGTGGACTACCGGCGCTCGCTCCATGGACAGCTCTCAGCCACCCAGGAGCAGCAGCTGACCTCCTACCTGGCCCGGGTAAGCGCGATCCCGGGTGTGCAGGCCATCCAGGGGCTGCTAACGCCCCCTCCCCAGGTGGGCACCTCCGCCTACCTCGCGCTGCTTCGGCGCCCGCCGGGGGCCCGACCGGCGGCGATCAATCACTACGTCGCCTCCAACATCGCGGGCCCGATAGCCCGGTTCCAGGTGGCCAACAGCTTCGGGCCCGACTCCAAGGCGGGGGCGCAACTGGTGCGCCGCATCCGGGCTGTGCCGGGGCCCCCGGGGACGGTGGCGCTGCTGACCGGTGGGGCCGCCCTGTCCGTGGACTTCATCAACGCCTTTGCCCGGACCATCCCCTGGGCGGTGCTGCTGGTGGTCGCGGTCACCATGGTGGTGCTCTTCCTCACCTTCGGCTCGGTGGTGCTGCCGATCAAGGCGGTCCTGATGAGCATGATCTCCATCAGCGCCGCCTTCGGGGCGATGGTGTGGATCTTCCAGCAGGGGCATCTCTCCAACATCCTGGGGTTCACGGCCCCGGGCTCGATAACCGCCACCGACCCGGTCTTGATGTTCGCGATCATGTTCGGGCTCTCCATGGACTACGAGGTGTTCCTGCTCACCAGGATCCGGGAACGGTACCTGGAGACAGGCGACAACCGTCGCTCGGTCGCGGAGGGGCTGGCTGCCACCGGTGGGGTGATCAGCTCGGCGGCGCTGATCATGATCACCGTGTTTGCGGCCTTCGCGCTGGGACACGTCCTGGATATTCAGATCCTGGGGGTGGGGATGGCGATCGCGGTCGCGGTCGACGCCAGCCTGGTGAGAGGGGTGATGGTGCCCGCTCTGATGCGGATCCTGGGCGACGCCAACTGGTGGGCTCCCCGCGGGATCAGGCCATGGATTGCGCGGCTGGGCTTCTATGAGGAGATGAGGCCGGGGCCGGGGCGGGAGCCGGTCTGAGATCTTGGCGGCAGGGGCTCACTTTGCGCGCTGAGCGGGTAAAGTACATAATCCACTCGTGATGACTGCCACCGAGGAGGCAACCGAGCGGCGCGCCAGGCTGCGTCGTCTCGACGACATCCTGGAGGCGCTGGAGCAGCTCAACCTCCACGAGGCCCCGGAACTCCCCGAGCGGCTCGCTCGCTCGCTCGCTGCCCACGACATCCAGGCTGAGTCCGGGGTGGAGATCAGGGTCCTCATCGAGCGGGTGTGGCGCAAGCAGGAGGGGCACATGCTGAGTCCCCGCCAGGAGCGCCGCCGGAGCAGTTCTCGTCGCGCCCTCTCGCGGCGTCCTCCCGGCCACGACATCATCGAGAGCATCCTGCGCCAGTCCGGCACCGGACCCAGCTCAGACTGAGGGGCGTGACCCCAAGTCGGGGCGTCGCGGCGCCCCCTTGGGGCCGCGACGCGGAGTTCGCGACGGCTGCGGCATCAGGTGGCTGATCGGCTGACCAGGCGGCGAGCGCAAGCCCCCGGCTTCCCGGCTTCAGCCGTGGGGTCGAGCGAGCGACGGAGTGGGACAATGAGAGCTTGATGCGCAGCATGGCTCCAGCCCCACAACTTCGGGGCGGGTCGGCATCGAGCGGCATGGAACCCACGAGTCCGCTGCTATGCGGCGGTACCGGAAGCGGGGCTCCCGGACGGAGTGGGTCGGCTTGAACCCGGTACAACCCCGGCCCACCGCGGGAGCGGTGAAGGCCGCCCACGAGACAACCGAGGCGAGACGGGAATCCCCCGGAGCTATCCGTGGGAAGGAGGTCAAACGAGGAGGCACCAGCACTTGCCATCGCTGAACCAGGCCGCCAGGGCCGCGATCTTGGCGGCCGCCCAGAACCGGGCGACCGAAAGCTTCATGAGCCGCTACGGCATGCGCCTGGGCGCCGCCCGATTCGTAGCCGGAGAGACCCTTGACGAGTGCATCGGGATCATCCGGGGCCTGAATCGCCAGGGCTTCAAGTGCAATGCCACTGAGCTCGGCGAGGCGGTCGAGAGCGAGGCGGACGCTGCCCGGGCAGTGAGCGACTACGAGGCTCTGCTGAACCGGCTGGCCCAGGAGGGGCTGAACGCCAATGTGGCGATCAAGCCCACGCTGATGGGGCTCGCCATCGATGAAGAGCTGGCCGAGCGCAATCTCGCCCACCTTCTGGAGGTCGCCCGCGGGTTGGGCATGTTCATGCGCATGGACATGGAGGAGTCCTCCCGGGTGGACCCTACCCTGCGGATGTACCGGCGCCTGCGGGAGCGCGGTTTCGAGAATGTGGGGGTGGTCCTGCAGTCATATCTGTACCGTACCGTGGCGGACCTGGACTCGCTGTTGGAACTGCGCCCCAACCTGCGTCTGGTCAAGGGCGCCTATCTGGAGAGCCGCGAGGTCGCCTATCCCAGCAAGGCCGACGTCGACCGGAATTACCTGCGGATCATGGAGACTGCGCTCTCGGGTGGCGGCTACACCGCGATCGCGACCCACGACGAGCGCATGATCGACCACGCGATCGGATTCGTGGAGCGCCACCAGATCGGACGTGACCGCTTTGAATTCCAGATGCTGTACGGGGTTCGCCCCCAACTGCAGCGCTCGCTGGTGGCTCGAGGCTACACCGTGCTGGTGGCAACCTCGTATGGCACTCACTGGTACCCCTTCTTCATGCGGCGCCTGGCGGAGCGGCCCGCCAACCTGCTCTTCCTGGCGCGCAACATGGTCCGCCGTTGAGCGAGGAGGACCCTCCCGCGCCCGGCGGCGGCCCGCCGCGGTCATCAGGAGCACAGGAGATTCCACCGTGATCATTCCTCCCTTTCGCAGCGAGCCCGCCCTGGACTTCGGCGAGGCCCGTAACCGCAGCGACTTCCAATCGGCGCTCGGTCGGGTCGAGGGGATGCTGGGTCGGCGGTATCCTCTCCTGATCGGGGGAGAGCGGGTCGATACCGAAGACGGCCTTCTCTCCTACAACCCGGCTCACCCCGGCCAGGTGGTGGGAAGCCACGCCTCGGCCAACCGCTCCCATGTCGATCAGGCGGTGGCGGCGGGGTGGGCGGCGTTCGACGCCTGGTCCAGGACCCCGGTGGAGGAGCGCGCCCTGTTGCTGCTGCGGGCGGCAGCGGTCATCCGCCAGCGTCGGCACGAACTGGGTGCGCTCATGGTGTACGAGGTCGGCAAGCCCTGGGACGAGGCCGACGGGGAGGCGGCCGAGGCTGTCGACCTGATGGAGTGGTATGCCCGACAGGCCCTGGGGCTGGCGGGGCGAGACCAGATGACCCCCTGGCCCGGCGAGGCCACCCAGTTCCGCTACATCCCGCTCGGTGTGGGTTGCGTGATCTCGCCCTGGAACTTCCCGCTGGCGCTCACTACCGGGATGACCACGGCCGCTCTGGTCGCGGGGAATTGCGTCGTCCTCAAACCGGCGGAACCAGCCAGCACCACCGCCTCCTGGCTGGTGGACATCCTGCACACCGTGGGGGTCCCGGCCGGCGCGCTCGGCCTGCTCACGGGGCGAGGCGAGGTGGTGGGCGAGGCGCTGGTCGATCACCCGCAGATCCGCTTCGTCGCGTTCACCGGCTCCAAGGAGGTCGGGATCAGGATCTACGAGCGGGCCTCCAAGGTGCATCCCGGGCAGCGCTGGCTGAAACGAGTTCAGCTGGAGATGGGCGGCAAGAACGCCGTGGTGGTCGATGAGACCGCCGACCTCGACCTGGCCGCTCTCGACATCACCCGCTCCGCCTTCGGGTTCCAGGGCCAGAAGTGCTCGGCCGGGTCCAGAGCCGTGGTCGTCTCGTCCGTCTACGACGACCTGCTGCCCCGGGTGGTCGAGCTGACCAAGCGGATCCGCATGGGCGACCCGATCGATCCCGAGGTCAGTCTGGGGCCGGTCATCGACGGTGACGCCGAGGAGAAGATCCTGGACTACGTGCAGGTGGGCCGGGCTGAGGGCGAGCTGCTACTGGGTGGCGAGCGGGCCGACGGCGAGGGCCACTTCATCCAGCCCACCATCTTCGGCGAGGTCGCGGAGGAGGCCCGGATCGCCACCGAGGAGATCTTCGGTCCGGTGCTGGCGGTGGTGAAGGCCAGGAACTTCGAGGATGGGATCCGGATCGCCAATCGGACCGAGTACGGGTTGACCGGCTCCTACTTCAGCCGCGACCCGGAGCGGATCGCGTATGCCAAGGAGCGTCTGCATGTGGGCAACCTCTACATCAACCGGCGGTCCACCGGAGCCCAGATGGGTGTGCATCCGTTCGGTGGATTCAACATGAGCGGCACCGACACCAAGGCGGGCGGCCCGGATTACCTGCTCTTCTTCTTGCAGGGGCAGAGCCTGGCGGAGAAGCTATAGGCAGCGGTTGGGCCGACCGATCCAACCACTCCATGAGACCATGGTGCTGGGCCCACCGACTGGTGCTCCGGTCAGGAGACCCAGGCGGGGCGCAGCCGGCCCGGACACCTCCAGTCAGCCATGGCCCCATGGCATCGTGAGGAGCAGCCATCAATGACGATCACCTCCGACCCGTTGACCCGTCTTTTCCCCAACCATCTGGCGGCCGTGATTCGCTGGCAGGACTCCGAGGAGGCGTACCAGGCGGTCCTCACGGCGGCCCGATCAGGCATCGGCTCGGTGGAGATAACCACTGGGACTCCCGGTGCCTTCGAGCTGGTCCAGCGCCTCCGCCGGGAGGTAGGGGATACCTGCGTGGTGGGGGTGGGCACGATCACGGACGCGGAGTTGGCCGCCCGCGCGGTTGAGAGCGGTGCCCAATACCTGGTGACCCCCTACCTGGTCCCGGAGGTTGCCGCGGTCGCACGCGAGGCAGAGCTTCTGTTGGTGATGGGAGCGACCACCCCCAGCGAGATCGCCCAGGCTCGGGCCGCGGGCGCGGGCTTGGTCAAGGTCTTTCCTGCCGCCCCGATCGGGGGACCGGCCTACATTCAGGCGGTGCGCGGCCCGATGCCGGAGGTGCCACTGTGGGTCAGTGGCGGGATCGGGATCGACGATGTGGCCGCCTACCTCCGGGCGGGTGCTCAGGTGGTCGGCCTCACCAACGACCTGTTCCGCCCCGCCCTGCTCACCGGCCGGGCCTGGGACGAGGTGGCGCGCCTCTGCCGCCTGGCCCTGGCGGCGGCGGGCGCCCCGTCGGTGGCGCTGGCCTGACCATCCGTTGCCGCTGTGAATGTGTGGTAGCGCATTCCGGCGGCACCCCTTCTCGGGGTTCCGTTGCGGGTCTTGGCCTGATCGGGTCCCGCCCGAGCCGTTAGCTCTGGCCTTACGCGCCCTCCCACGGCGCCGGATGATCAGCGTCCTGGCCGTCCGCTGCCAATGCTGGCTGGTGGGGCCGCGGCGTCAACTACAGCGCTTTGGCTACCGCTCCGTGAAGCTCGTCGGCACCAACTGCAGCACGTCGTACGAGCAACTGTACCCGCCCCCGGCGAGCTCCGACCCCTTCCAGCACGGCGAGACGGGCCCGCCTCACAGCCGCGAGGGCTCGACCATCTCTGGTTGTGGAGTCTCGGAGGCGAGAGCCACATCCAGGCCGTGGAAGATCACGGTACCGGTGGTGCGCCGCTTGGTCCACCAGGCGAAGGCCAGGCCGAGGACCAGCAGGACGGCGATAGTCTGATCGATCCCGCTCCCGATCGCCCTTGGTCCGTATATGAAGAACGCGACCAGCAGCGCTCCCATCACCACGGTGGAGAAGATCGCGCCGGCCAGTAGGAGGCGGTGCTGATGAGGCACCAGCCAGGTGCCTGGCACCCGATGGTGGCCGATGGTGAGGAATACCGAGGCCGTGACCGAGTCCAGGAAGAACTCGGCCAGCAGGAAGAAACCGGCTGTGGACAGCACCAGGTTGAAGAACGAAGTCAGAGAGGTGATGAACACCTGGGCGGCGACCACCGCGAGCGCCAGCCCCAGGCTGGTGATGATCGCGACATGGGGCACCTGGCGCCGGTTCAGCCTGGAGAAGACCGACGGGATGAGCCGCTCCCGGCCCATCGCGTACAGGGCCCTGGTCAGGATGTAGGTGGTCAGCCACAGCCCCCCGGCGGTCGAGGCCAGGATTGGGATCAGCATGACCCAGGGAGCGCCCGGGATCAACCGCGCCGACCACATCGCCAGGGGATTGGTGGCTCCGGCCAGCTGGTGCAGGGGGGTCTCCCCCAGCATCAAGGGGTAGAGGATGGCGTAGAACAGCAGCGCTCCCGCCGCCCCGATGATGCCTCCCACCCCGGGATGGGCCCGCGGCCGCTGCGACTCTTCGGAGGCGTAGCTGTCGATCTCCCAGCCGTCGAGGATGGTTGCGGCCACCACGGCGACGATCAGGATCCCGCCGATGGGGGGAGGCCCGAAGTGGATGGGCACGCTGATCCGGTGCCAGTTGAGCACTCCCAGGACCCCGAAGGCGGTCAGGGAGACCATCTCCAGGATGAAGAACGCCTGGGTTAGCCTCGCGGTCGGCTTGCCCCCGAGCAGCAGCGGCACCGCCGCGAAGAGGATCCAGAACAGGGTGACCGCGAGATGCACCGCCGCTGGGGCCTGGTAGTGGGGGGCGATCAGGGCGAGGGTGTAACTGCCGGCCGGGATGGCGATCGGCGGGATCGAGGTGAAATAGGCCAGGATCAGGATCCAGGCCTGGTAGCGGGAGGCGGACCGGCCGATGACCCTGGCCGACCAGTGGTAGGAAGCTCCGGAGTGGGGGAAGTGCTGGTTGAGCAGGCGGAAGACGAAGCTCGACACCAAGAATGGCAGCGCGAGGATCCCGATCGCGGGCAGCATCCACCAGCCCGCATCGGCCGCCATCACGCCCCCGGTGGCGGCCACCGAGAACAGGGGCCCAACGCTGGAGATTGAGAGCGGTACCAGATCGGTCAGATGGAACAGCTGGGCGAGCCGCCGGTCCCCGGTGGGCTGCGACTCGATCCGTTCCTCGGGCAAGGCATCCTCTCCGCACACCGATCCCTACGCGACCCCGCGGTCGCCCCATCCCCCAGGAGAGTCTAGCTCACTATTGCCAATGAAGTGCAACTGGAGCCTAGTGGCGACAGGCCGGCCGCGGGCGCGGCGTCCGCAGCGGCGCTGTTGGCCGCTTGGCGCCGACCTCGCTTAGGGCCGGGAGCGAGTCCCTGCCTCTCAGGTCACCACAACGGCTGTCCCACCACCAGGGGGTCGGGCGGCAGGCCGATCTTCAGATGGGCCAAGACCTCGCCGATCACGTAGATCGAGCCCAATGCGACCACCACGCCCGGAGGTCCGACCGCCACGCGGGCAGCCTCCAGCGCGTCGCCGACCGGCACCACCATCCGGCCGGCTCTCGGCCACTCCGCCAGCAAGGACGGCGGCTCCACCGCTCGGGGCGACTCGGCGCGGGTGAAGACGGCCCCTGCAAAGGGGATGGTGGCCAGCAGCTCCAGCATGCCCCGGTGGTCGTGGTCGCCCATCGACCCGAAGAGAAGCACCGCCGGCCGACCGGCGATGCGGCGCTGGAGGTCGGGAAGTACCGCTGCCACCGCGTGGGGGTTGTGAGCCGAGTCGACGATGACCATGGGCCTGCTGGCAACCGGCTCCAGCCGGCCGGACCAGACCACTCCGCGCAGCCCCTGACGGATGTGGGACTCGGTGAGCGGGTGCCCCTGGTCGATCAGGCAGTCCGCGACCGCCGTGGAGATGGCCGCATTGGCGAGCTGGATGCCTCCCCCGAGGCCGACCGTGAGCCCCCGAAGCTGGCGCTTGGGCGTCCTGACGTCGAGCCGGCCGCAGCCGTCGTCCGATTCCAGCGCTCGGTATCCGACTTCCGCCCCAAGCTGCCACAACCGCACCCCCGCCCGCCGCGCGGCCTCCCGGACCACTGGGGCCGCCTCGCCCGCAGCCCCGGTCACAGCCAGGTTGCCGGGCTTGATGATGGCGGCCTTCTCGCCGGCGATCTTGGCTACGGTGTTGCCCAGCTGGGCCTGATGATCAAGGCCCACCGTCACCACCACCGCCACCCCTGCGTCCCAGACGTTGGTGGCGTCCAGCCGGCCCCCCAGGCCAACCTCGCAAACGGTGAGGTCAGCCCCGTATTCGGCGGCCGCCAGGAAGCCCATGGCGGTCAGGAGCTCGTGGTGGGTCGGAAGCCCGGCCGAGCGGTCCATGGCGGACTCGGCCGTGATCACCTGGTCGACCAGTTCCTCGAAGTGCCGTTCTGGGACCGGATCGCCACCCAGTCGGATGCGCTCCCGGTAGCTGGTCAGATGGGGCTTGGTCAGCAGGGCCACCTTGAGTCCGGCCCGCTGGCCGATGGCTGCCACCATCGCGCACACCGATCCCTTGCCGTTGGTGCCCGCGACCAGCACCCCGCGGAGCTCACGCTCGGGATTGTCCAGGGCGGCCAGGAGCGCCGTGGTGGTCCCCAGGCCCAGCCTCATCCCGCGATGGCTGGCGGCCGCCAGCCGCGAGAGTGCCTCCTCATAGCTCACTTCTGGCATTCTGAGGGAGTGACCTTCAAGATGAGCCGCCCCCCGGCCCTGGGCGCGGTGGCGGCCTGCCTGCTGCTGACCGCCTGCGCGCCTCAGGCAGCCCACCAGGTGAGGTCCACCCCGACGCCGACCCCGACACCCCTGGCCTTCGGGGTGCTGCCCCTGGGAGGGGTGACGGCCGCCCCCATCCCGATCGCGCCTCCGTACCGAGCGGCGGCCGATCTCGGACCGCTGCCCCTCACGGTCAGAGCCGCGCGCGTTCCGGCCAACCCCCAGGTCGCGCTCGGCGATCTGGCCTCGGCGCTGGGGGTGCCCGGGCCGCCGATCGCCTTCGGGGGCGGCCTGGCCTACAACCTCGGCTCAACCACTGGCTACCAGCTGACCTCGGCCTCAGGGCTACTGAACTTCAACTTCCATCCCAACACCCCGGTTGATGAGACCGGGGCCACCCCCACGGTCGCGTCCGCCGTCTCCTTCGTAGAGCGGTTCCTGGCGGGCCACCACCTGCTCGGTCCCAACTCGGGGCTGACCCCACTGCCCCAGCTGACCAACGCTCACGCCGCCGACCGGCGAGTGTTCTTCCAGTGGACTCAGGACGGGTATCCGCTGGTCACCATCAGCGGGCAGGCGGAGGAGATCTACGCCGATGTGGCCGCCAACTACCGTGACCAGCTGTCCCTGGTGGGTATTTCCGGGGCGGTGCCGGAGCCGATCTTGGGAGCCACCGCCACCTACCCCGCCATCTCGATCCGGCTCCTGGTCAAGGACCTCAACCAGGGCCAGCTCTCCCCGAACTCGTACCTGCTGCAGGCCGGTGGCCAGCCCTGGGTCGGCGCATCCCCGGCGGCGAGTGCCGCCTCCACCCCCGCCCTCCTCACCGCGGCCAGGTTGGCCGTGGTCGACAGCGACGGCTATGCCGTCCCGGTCCTGGTCCTGCAGGTGTCCGGTCGCTCTCCGGTGAGTGAGTTCGTCATGTGCGCGGCCGCGACCAACGCCTGCGCGCCGCTGCGCTACAGCACACCCGCACCCAGTTCGGCCGCATCGCCGGCTACTTGACGGGGGGCGGGACCTGGCCGTCCAGCGCCGGCCCGCCGCTGATCACGCGGCTCTGACCGCTGCCACCAGCTTGGTGAGCGAGTCCTTGGCGTCACCGAAGAGCATGATCGTCTTGGGGTCGTACATCAACTCGTTGTCGATCCCGGCGAAGCCAGGTCGCATCGAACGCTTCATGAAGACTATGTTCTTGGCCTCATCGGCGTTCAGGATCGGCATGCCATAGATCGGGCTGCCCGGGGAGTTGCGCGCCGCGGGGTTGACGACATCGTTGGCCCCCACCACCAGCGCCACATCGGTGGACTTGAAGGTGTCGTTGATCTCCTCCATGTCCTTGAGCTGCTCGTAGGGCACGTTGGCCTCCGCCAGCAGCACGTTCATGTGCCCCGGCATCCTGCCGGCCACCGGATGGATGGCGTAGTCAACGGTTATGCCCCGCTTCTCCAGGGCGTCGGCGAGGTCGCGGGCCGCGTGCTGAGCCTGAGCCACCGCCAGCCCGTAGCCGGGGACGATCACCACGCGACGGGAGTAGGCGAGCAGGGTGCCGACATCCTCGGCCGAGCTCGAGCGCACGTTCCGCTGGCTGGCCGCGGTGGCCTCGGGACCGGCCTGGATCTTCCCGAAGGCGCCGAAGAGCAGGTTGCCGATGGACCGTCCCATCGCCTCCGACATCATCATGGTCAGGAAGGTGCCGGAGGCCCCGACCAGCGTCCCCCCGACGATGAGGACGGGGTTGCCCAGCACGAAGCCGTCCCCGGCCACCGCCAGGCCGGTGAAGGCGTTGAGCAAGGAGATCACGACCGGCATGTCGGCACCGCCGATGGGGAGCACGAAGGCGACTCCCAGGACGAGGGCCAGGAGCAGGAGCAGCCAGAGGCCCGCCACGCCGATCCCGGAGACCACCACCAGCACCCCCAGCAAGATGATGGCTGCCGCCACCGCCCCGTTGACGGGCTGCTGTCCCGGATAGGTGATCGGGGTTCCCCGCATCAGCTCCTGGAGCTTGGCGTAGGCGATCCCGGACCCGGCGAAGCTGGTGGCCCCGATCACGACCGCGAACACCACCGAGATCGAGACCACCAAGGGGACGCTGCTGCCCGCGGGCCGGCCGAGGAACTCGACGATGGCCACCAGGGCGGCGGCGCCTCCTCCCACTCCGTTGAAGCTGGCCACCATCTGGGGCATGGCGGTCATCCTCACGGCTCGGGCGGCGACGGCCCCAATGGGTACGCCGATCACGATCGCGACCGCCATCAGGATCAGGTTCAGGGGGGAGTGATGGAGGACGAGCAGGGTGGTCAGGAAGGCGATCAGCGCCCCCCCGGCCGCCACCAGGTTCCCGGTCCTGGCGTGGCGTGGCGAGCTCAGCTGGTGCAGCCCGACGATGAAGAGGACCGCGGCGAGCAGGTAGAGCAGGGTGATCCCGGTGGCGAGGTGCATCAGCTCCCCCCCGGCAGGCGGCCGACGGCGCTCGCGAGCGGGGCAGGTTGGCCGGCGGCGGCTGAGCTCACGGCGGGCCCGCTCCCCGGCGGTTGCGGCTCTTGAACATCTCGAGCATGCGGTCGGTGACCACGTAGCCACCGACCATGTTGATCGTGGCCAGCACCACGGCCACGAATCCCACGGCCAACTGCAGCGGCCCGGTGGCGGCCGCCATGATCACCATGGCGCCGACCAGGATCACCCCGTGGATGGCATTGCTGCCGGACATGAGGGGGGTGTGGAGGATGGTGGGCACCTTGGAGATGACCTCAAAGCCCAGGAAGACCGACAGCACGAAGATCGTGATCTCGTTGACCAGCTGCGGGCTCACGATCCGGGCGCCTCGCCGCCGACCGCCTCGCGCATCACCTGATTGCGGATCTCCCCGGAGTGAACGGCGCAGCTCCCCGCCGTTATCTCATCATCGAAATCCAGCAGCAGCTTGCCCTCCTTGACCAGGTGCCCAGCGACCGCGGCCACGTTGCGGGCCAGCATCTGGCTGGCGGTGGTGGGCACTGTGGCCGACAGGTTGCGCCAGCCCAGGATGGCCACCCCACCGACCACCACCTCCTCGCCCGGCTTGGTCAGTGCGCAGTTGCCGCCCTGCTCGGCGGCCAGGTCCACGATAACCGAGCCGGGGCGCATCGAAGCCACCAGCTCCTCGGTGATGAGGACCGGGGCCCGGCGTCCGGGCACCGCGGCGGTGGTCACCACCAGGTCGGCCTGCTGTACCCGCTGGGCGATCAGTGCCCGCTGGCGGGCCAGGAACTCCTCGCTCTGCTCCCGGGCGTAGCCTCCCTCGCCCTCCTGAACCTCCAGCTCCAGCTCCACGAAGGTGGCGCCCAGGCTCTGGACCTCCTCCCTGACAGCCGAGCGCACGTCGGTCGCCTCGACCACGGCTCCCAGCCGGCGGGCGGTAGCGATGGCCTGCAACCCGGCAACCCCCGCTCCCATCACCATCACCCGGGCGGGGGCGATGGTGCCGGCTGCGGTCATCTGCAGAGGCAGGATCTTGGGGAGCCGGGCGGCGCCGATCAGGACCGCCTTGTAGCCCGCGATCGACGCCTGGGAGGACAGGGCATCCATGGCCTGCGCGCGGCTGATGCGAGGAATCAGCTCGAAGCTGAAGGCGGTGATCCGGCGCCGGACCAGGTGGGCCAGCACCTCGGCCGGGGTCGAGGTCGGCAGGAAGCTGATCAGGGCCGACCCCTCCGGCAGTAGGGACGCCTCCGCCACCGACGGGGGCTGGACCTTGCAGACCAGGGCGGCTCCCGCCAGGCATTCCCCCAGATCTGGCGCCAGCTCAGCGCCAGCCTCAAGCAGCGCCGCGTCCGTGAAGCCGGCCGCGGACCCCGAGCCCGACTGTACGCAGATCTCGAGACCCAGGGCTCGGAGCCGCGGTATGGAGTCCGGGCTGACGGGGATGCGGTGCTCTCCCTCCACGGTCTCACGCGGAACGGACAGCCTCACGCCAGGCATCGTAGCGGAGCGAGCCGCCCGGCGAACAGCAGGTTTCCCCGGCCCAAGCAGGTGATTGCACGCTGACTCGGCCCCCTTGTCCGGCAGCCGGAGGCCGCCCCGCGGCCGGGCCGGCGGCGGGCCCCCTATGCAAGGGCCACCACCCCGTCGCACAATCATCGATGTGGTCGCGCATGGGATCGAGGCTGGACTGAGCGCCCCGGGGTGGGGCGGCCCGCGGCTTGAGTGCGCTGTGGAGGCGGGCCGACCGCGCCCGGGCTGCCATCGGAACCCGGCACCGGAGGCCCCAGAGTCCCGATGACCACGGGATCTGGGGCCAGCAGGATCGGGCCACCGCGCCCGACCGATGTGACCCAGCCCGAGTACTACCACCGGGTGGTGGATTGCCAGTGGGCGTGCCCTGCTCACACCAACGTGCCCGAGTACATTCGGCTGATCGGACAGGAGCGCTATGGCGAGGCCTACCTGCTCAACCGCCAGTCCAACGTGTTCCCCGCCATCCTGGGACGCACCTGCGACCGCCCCTGCGAGCCCGCCTGCCGCCGCCAGCGGGTGGACGGGAATCCGGTCGCAATCTGCCGCCTGAAGCGGGTGGCGGCGGATCTCAGAGGTGATGTCGAGGCGGGGCTGCCTGCCGTGCCCGCGGCGAAGAATGGCAAGCGGATCGCCTGCGTGGGGGCGGGTCCAGCCGCGCTCACGGTCGCCAACGACCTCATGCCGCTGGGCTATGAGGTCACCATCTTCGAGCGCCACCACCAGCCCGGCGGACTGATGCGTACCAACATCCCCGCCTTTCGCCTCCCCGCGGCCGTCCTGGATCAGGAGGTTGGGGTCATCTTGGGGATGGGCGTGGACATCCGCTACGGCACCCCGATCGAGAGCCTGCGGCAGCTGCTGGCCGAGGGCTTCGACGCCGTCTTCATCGGCAGCGGCGCTCCCCGAGGCAAGGAGCTGGAGCTGCCCGGTCGCCACGGGGACGACCCCGAGGACCCCCACATCCACATCGGCATCGACTGGCTGGAGTCGATCGCCTTCTCGCACGTGACCGCGATCGGTGAGCGGGTGCTGATCATCGGCGTCGGCAACACCGCGATGGACTGCTGCCGCTCCGCCCGCCGATTGGGCGGTCGGGACATCAAGGTGATGGCGCGTCGCCCGCGCCGGTTCTTCAAGGCCTCTCCCTGGGAGCTCGAAGATGCTGAGGAGGAGGGCGTTGAGATCGTGATCAACCATGCTCCCCGGCGCTTCCTGCGAGAGGACGGTCGGCTGGTGGGGGTGGAGTTCGATGTCGTCGAGTGGGACCAGGAGGCGGTCCACTCCAGGGTGCTAGACCGGGTCGTCATCCCCTGCGACGACCTGATCCTCGCCATCGGGCAGGAGAACGCCTTCCCCTGGGTGGAGAGGGACCTTGGGCTCGAGTTCGGCGAGTGGGACGTGCCGGTGGTGGATCACGTCACCATGCAATCCACCCTGCCCGGGGTGTTCTTCGGCGGGGATGCCGCCTTCGGTGCCAAGAACATCATCTGGGCGGTGGAACACGGCCACCAGGCGGCGATCTCCATCGACAACTACTGCCAGGGGGTGGCGGTGACCGAGCGGCCGGCTCCCACCATGAACCTGGTGAGCCAGAAGATGGGCCTCAGCCAGTGGAGCTATCACAACGACTACAACCCCTCCTCCCGCCAGCCCATGCGCCATCTCGAGCTGTCGCGCCGCTTCCAGGAGCTGAATCTGGAGGTCGAGTTGGGTTTCAGCGCGGAGGCGACCGCCCGGGAGGTGCAGCGCTGTCTGAACTGCGATGTCCAGACCGCCTTCGACGCGCCCCTGTGCATCGAGTGTGACGCCTGCATCGACATCTGTCCGGTGCGCTGCCTGACCATCCTGGCGGCCGATGGTCTGGAGGCGACCCAACTCGACGAACTCCTCACCACTCCTCCGACCAACCCCGACCAGGCCCTCTTCATCTCCGAACCCCTGAAGCAGACCGGCCGGGTGATGGTGAAGGACGAGAACCTCTGCGTGCATTGCGGGCTGTGCGCCGAGCGTTGCCCGACCGCCGCCTGGGACATGGTCAAGTTCGACCTTCAGCTTTCCTACGCCGGCCGGGTCGGGATTCCCATCAAGTGACAATCTGGGTTCTGCAAACTTGGAGGTAGCTGTGGTGCCGGCGAAGGTAGCCGACGGGCTGGCCGGGGTCAACGACTTCGCCATCAAGCTCGCCAACGTGAACGGGACCGGCTCAGCCACCGCCAACAGCCTGCTGATGCAGGCCATATTCCGCATGGGGGTGCCGGTCTCGGGCAAGAACCTGTTCCCTTCCAACATCCAGGGACTGCCGACCTGGTACGAGATCAGGGTCAGCGCCGACGGGCACACCGCTCGCAGTCGGGACTACGACCTGATGGCGGCCATGAACGGGCAGACCTATGCCGAGGACATCGCTGAGGTGCGGTCGCAGGGGTATGTGCTCTTCGACGACAGCTGGCCCCTGGATGCCAACCTGCGGCGCGACGACGTCACCTTCCTGGGCGTTCCTCTGGCCCGGCTCTGCGGCGATCGCTTCCGCAGCTCCCGGGAGCGCGTGCTCATGAAGAACGTGGCCTACGCCGGGGCCCTGGCGGCCCTGCTGGCGATCGATCCGGAGGTATTGGCCGAGCTGCTGAGGGAGAGCTACGGGAACCGGCAGCCGCTGCTGGAGGCCAACCAGCTGGCGCTTCGGCTGGGACACGACTACGCGCTGGAGCATCTCCCCTGTCCGCTCCCATTCCATCTCGAGCGCAGCGACCGGACTGGCGATCTGATCCTGATCGACGGGAACACCGCCATCGCCCTGGGGGCCGTCTATGCTGGCGCGACGGTCGCTGGATGGTACCCGATAACGCCGGCGACCTCGGTGATGGACAACTTCACCCGCCTGTGCTCCCAGTACCGGCGGCAGCCCAACCCTGAAGCCCGGCCCGGCGAACCGCCCTTTACCAACAACTATCTGATCGTCCAGGCCGAGGACGAGCTGGCGGCTCTGGGTGTGGTGATCGGAGCCAGCTGGGCT
Organism: bacterium; assembly: GCA_021795235.1. GTDB lineage: Bacteria > Chloroflexota > Dormibacteria > Aeolococcales > Bog-877 > AG-12. Next base: position 20,765 of record JAJYPP010000020.1, on the reverse strand, counting down.
GGGGCCCGGGCCTTCACCTCCACCTCCGGCCCGGGACTCTCCTTGATGAACGAGCTCCTGGGCCTCGCCTACTACACGGAGATCCCGGCGGTGGTGGTCGATGTTCAACGCGCCGGGCCCTCTACGGGGATGCCCACTCGGGTCCAGCAGGCGGACATCCTGATGGCGGCCTACGCCTCCCACGGCGACACCAAGCATCTGCTCCTGTTTCCCGCCGATCCCGCCGAGTGCTTCCAGTTCATGGTCGCGGCGTTCGACCTGGCCGAGCGATTCCAGACCCCGGTTCTGGTCATGTCCGACCTGGACATCGGCATGAACGACTGGGTGGTGCCGAAGCTGGCTTGGGACGACTCCTACCGGCCCGACCGCGGCCGGGTGCTGGGGTCCGCGGAGCTGGACGCCATCGGACGCTTCGACCGCTACGACGACGAGGATGAGATGGGGGTCACCGCGCGCACCCTGCCGGGGGTCGACGGTCGTGGCGCCTACTTGGTCAGGGGTTCCGGCCACGATCGGTTGGGAGGCTACACGGAGCAGGAGGAGGCCTACCAGCAGGTGGTCGACCGCCTCCTGCGCAAGCACCGGGCGGCCGCCAGCCACATGCCCCGGCCGCTGATCCAGATCGTCCCCGAGGCCAGGGTCGGGGTCATCACCATGGGCAGCTGCGAGCTGGCGGTGAAGGAGGCGGTGGAGATCCTGGCGGCCCGGGGAACCGCCGCCAGCTACATGCGCATCCGCGGCTTTCCCTTCGGCGACGAGGTCAGCTCCTTCATCGCTCAACACCCGGTTTGCTTCATCGTCGAGCAGAACCGCGACGCTCAGCTGCGCTCGCTGCTGGAGATTGAGGCGAGGGCGCCGGCCGCGGGCTTGCGCTCGGTGCTCATCTACGGTGGGCTGCCGCCGAGCGCCGGCCAGGTCGTCCATCAGATCGAGAGTCAGTTGGAGGTCTGACCGTGCCTTCCATCACTAAGCCGCTCATCCCGCTGCTGCCGCTGGCCCGCAATGAGCTGGGGCTGACTCTGCAGGACTACCAGGGGGGGATGTCGACGCTCTGCGCGGGTTGCGGGCACGACTCCATAACCGCAGCTCTGATCGAGGTCTTTTGGCAGCTGTCCCTGCCGCCCCACCTGATCGCCAAGCTCAGCGGGATCGGCTGCTCCTCCAAGACCCCGGCCTACTTCGTGAGCCGTGCTCACGGCTTCAACTCGGTGCACGGACGGATGGCCACCATCGCCACCGGCGCCAGCGCCGCCAACCGCGAGCTGCTCCTGGTTGGAGTCTCCGGCGACGGCGACTCCTTGTCGATCGGGCTGGGCAACCTGGCCCACGCCATCCGCCGCAACGTGAAGATGGTCTACCTGATCGAGAACAACGGCGTATACGGGCTCACCAAGGGTCAGTTCTCGGCCTCTGCCGATGTCGGCTCGCGCTCCCGCCGTGGGGTTGCCAACCTGCTGCAGCCCCTGGACCCGATCCTGCTCGGGCTCAGTCTGGGCGCCACCTTTCTGGCTCGAGGCTTCTCAGGGGACAAGGGGCAGTTGATCCCGATCCTGAAGGCGGCCGTGGCCCACCGAGGGTTCGCCCTGGTGGACGTCATCTCGCCCTGCGTCCAGTTCAACGACCACGAGGGCTCGACCAAGAGCTACCGCTACATGCGCGACCACGAACTTCGCGAGATCGAGGCGGACTTCATCGCGGAGCACGAGGAGATCGTGGGCTCGCTGGCTCGGGGCCGGGCCACCGAGGTGACCATGCACGACGGCGGGACCGTCCGCTTCCGGGCCGTTCCTGACGGCTACGATCCCAGGGATCGTGGGCAGGTGGAGTCCTACCTGCGTGAACGCACCGGCCACGGCGAGATTGTGACCGGGCTCCTCTACGTGGACGAGTCCAGCCAGGACATGCATGAGCTGGCCGGCACCCCTGAGGCGGCGCTCTCCGAGTTGCCCTTCTCCAGCCTGTGCCCGGGCGCGGCCGAACTGGACCACATCCAGGAGAGCTTCAGATAGGGCCCGCCGGGCCGCGGGTCATTGTGCGTCGGCGGGCTTGCGGGCGCGGATGATCGCGCTCGCGGCGTGGGCATGCACCCGATGGCTCTCGGTGATGGTGATCTCGGTGAACCCGGCGCGGGCGAGCGCCGAGCGGTAGTCCGGCACGGTCAGAGCACCGGCGATGCAGCCGGTCCAAGCCGCCATGTCGGCTCGGGTGGTGTCGTCCATGTCGGGGTCGGCGACCACGTCGGAGATGGCCAGGCGGCCGCCGGCTCGGAGAACGCGGGCGGCCTCGGCCAGCACCAGGTTCTTGTCGGCGGCGAGATTGATCACGCAGTTGGAGATCACCACGTCGACGCTGGCGTCGGGCAGGGGGATGTCCTCGAGGTAGCCGCGGAGGAACTGGACATTGGTGGCTCCAGCCCCGACGGCGTTGCGGCGGGCCAGGTCGAGCATCTCCTCGGTCATGTCCAGCCCAATGGCCTTGCCCGTCGGTCCAACCCGGCGGGCTGAGATCAGCACGTCCGCCCCAGCGCCTGAGCCCAGGTCGAGCACGGTCTCGCCGGGGTGCAGGTCGGCCACCGCGGTGGGCACCCCGCAGCCGAGCGAGGCCGCTACCGCCGCCTCGGTGGCGCCCTCAGTCGCCTCGGGGCTGTAGAGCCCGGCACCGAACGCATCAGGGCCAGTCGCGTTGGCGGCGTCCGCGCTCGCGGCGCCGCAGCAGCGGGGCGTCGCTGCGCCGCTGTGGGGTGCCTCCAGCTCCATGCCCCGGGCGCCGGAAATGGCGGCCTCAGAGTAGCGGCGCCTGACGGTTTCGCGGATTCCGTCGGGGTCGGGGCTCGGTTTCATGGCGATGACTCCTGTGGATTGACGCATGTCTCGGGGGGATGTTAGCCCAAGCCTTGACATTTGTCAAGGCGAGTGCGAGGATGGCGGTATGCCCAAGTCGCTGCCCTTGCTCGATGTGTCAGGCGAGCTGTGCTGTGTTCCCGCAGCGGCCCGTGCCCTCACTGAGGCCGAGGCGCTCGAGGTGGCCCTTCGGCTCAAGGCGTTGGCTGACCCCGTACGGGTGCGCATGCTCTCGTTGGTCATTGCGGCAGCCCCGGTCGGGATGCGCAACTTGGACTTGGCGGGAGTGCTGGGTCTGAGTGACGCCACCGTGAGCCACCACCTCGGCCAGCTTCAGCGGGCGGGCTTGCTCACCCGCACGCCAAGCGGCCGGGAGGCCCACTACACGGTCGCGCGTGCCGCGCTGGCGGCGATTGCACGGGTGATCGACCCGAGTTGCTGCTGAGGGACGCCCCGGCGCGTGTACGCGCAGCCCCTGGGGTTGATCGGGTGGACGTCATCCGAGTCAGCCGGCGCAAGGAGCGGAACCAGGCGGACGCCAGCCAACCTCTTCGGGCCCGATCGGAGAACCACCCCAAGCCCGCCGTCCATCGTTAGCACTGCCCGCGGCGCCGCCCGGCATCTTCGGCCTCTCCGCCACTCAGGTGCCTCGCGCTGCGAGATCGTAGCCAGCAGCGCCGGTTCAGGGCCGTGGCCCCCGGTGATGGGGAGCCGAGCGGCCCTCTAGGCCCAGCTGGCGAGTGGCTCCCCCCACGCCCTAGGGTTGGTCCGTCATCCTATGCGGCATGCCCGGTATCGAGTCCTACCTGCGGCGGATGCTGCAGGGATGGCAGACGATCGTGGTCGCCAACCGTCCTCCGATCGACGCCCACCTGGGGCCCGACGGGGTGGACCGGGTCACCCGAGGGGGCGGCGGCCTGGTGACCGCCATGGCGTCGCTGGCCCGGTCGAGCAATTCCACCTGGATCGGCGCCGCGCGGGGCGAGGCCGACCAGGCCCTGATCCAGAAGGCGGGAGCGGACGGCGTGGTGGAGGTGACCACCGACGACAACGAGACCTTCCGGGTGGTCTTCGTCGAGCCCGAACCCGAGGCCTACGATCTCTACTACAACCAGATCAGCAACCCACTCCTATGGTTCATCCAGCACTATCTCTGGGACCTCGGCAGGGAGCCGATCCTCGACTCCGCCACCGGGCGCGCCTGGCGGGAGGGCTACGTCCGAGTCAACCAGGAGTTCGCCGACAAGGTGGTCCAGGTGGCCGGCAGGACGTCGCTGCGGCCCCTCGTGATGACCCAGGACTACCACCTCTACCTCATGCCCGCGATGGTCCGAGCTCAGCTCCCGGAGGCCAGGCTGCAGCACTTCATCCACATCCCCTGGCCCACCCCTCAGTACTGGAAGGTGATCCCGCGCCACATGCGGGACGGGATCATGACCGGGCTCCTGGGCAACGACGTGGTGGGCCTGCAGACGAGCCTGGACGTGCGCAACTTCCTCATGACCTGTGAGGAGAACCTGGGCTTGGGGGTGGACCATCGCCAGCGCATCGTCTTCTACGAGGGGCGCTCCGTCTGGGTACGCGCCTACCCGATCTCCATCGACATCAGCGGCATGACCAAGATGGCCGCCAGTGAGGCGGTCCGGAAGGAAGAGGAACTCATTGCAGCCTGGCGTCCGGAGATGCTCATCCTAAGGGTCGACCGGACCGATCTCAGCAAGAACATCGTGCGCGGGTTCCTGGCGTACGAGCGGCTGCTGGAGGCTCACCCCGAGCTCCGCGGCCGGGTCGTCTTCTGGGCCCTGCTGCAGCGCAGCCGTCAGAACGTGGACGCCTACCGCGCCTACCTCGGGGCTCTGGTGGCCGCCACCGCGCGCGTCAACCGACGGTTTCAGACCGGGACCTGGCTGCCGATCCGCCTGGAAGTGGCCGACAACCTCCATCGGGCCGTCGCCGCCTACAAGTCCTATGACGCACTCCTGGTCAATCCCATCTACGACGGCATGAACTTGGTGTCCAAGGAGGGGGTGCTCTGCAACGAGCGCGACGGCGTCCTGGTCCTGAGTGAGAACGCGGGCAGCTACGAGGAGCTCGGCCCGCACGCTCTGGGTATCAATCCATTCGACATCGACCAGACCGCGGAGGCCCTGCACTCCGCCCTCACCATGGCCAAGCGCTACCGCGCCAGCCGGGCCCGCCAGATGCGCCAGGTAGTGCGCCGCAACGACATCACCCGCTGGATCAGCAACCAGCTTCAGGACCTCAACGATCTCCTCTCACAGTAGTGTCCCTGGGCCGGGCTGGGGAGAGGCTGTCGAGCGCACCCGCCAGCTCCTTGAGCAGTGAGGCCCACGCTGCCGGCCCCTCCAGGCAGTAGTCGGCGGTCTCCTCCAGCCAGGGGCTGCTCTCCGAGCCAAGGATCCCGATCGCCCAGGCCAGCTCCATGGCGTCCCTCCGGCGATGCAGCTCCTCCATCGCCGGCAGGTCCCCGAGGTCGTCTCCCGCGAAGATGCAGCCCTTGGGGTTGAGACGGTCCAGGATCGCGGCCAAGGCGCTGCCCTTGTGGCCGCTGCGAGGCGGCCGGACCTCGACCACCAGCTTGCCCCGAACCACCTCCAGGCCATCATGCCTGGCCACCTGATCGACCATGCGCCGGACCAGCTGGGCGGCTCGACGCGGCTCGGGGGAGTTGCGATAGTGCACCGCCACCCCCATCGTCTTGGTCTCCACCTGGACTCCCGGCAGCCAGTCGGTCATCTCCTGAAGGTCGCGGGCGAGCCGCACCAGCGCCTCCGACGGCGCGGTCGGTGGCGGCAGGGGCTCCTCCTTGGTGAGCCGCATCCAGGGCTCCAGCCCGTAGCTGCCCAGCAGTAGCACCCCGGGGACCGGACACTGGACCGCCAGGTTGGCGAGATCGCGAGCGCTGATGACCGCCACCGGCGTGGTGGTGGCGAGCCGGGCCATCGCCGCGGTCGCCTCGGGCAGGGGGCGTGCCCGCCGGGGGTCCCTGACCACCGGTGCGATCGTCCCGTCGAAGTCGGTCGCGATGAGCAGACTGCCTCGGCGCGCCAGTCGGACCAGCGGAGCCATCATCGAGGAGCGGCGAGTTCCTAGTTGGGATCCCACCTTCTGATCATAGGAGCCGTGTCTTGGGCCCCCATCCGCTAACCTGCATGCGATGGCCAGGTCCGACCCCTACGAGGAGCCGGTCGCCCAACTCGTGCACGAGCTGGGTGACGACATTCGCCAGCTGGCGGCCGACGAGCTGGCGCTGGTCAAGGCTGAGCTGAAGCGGAGCGCTCGCCGAGGGCTTCGCGTGGCCATCGCGGCCGTGGTGGCTGGGGTCGGCCTCAGCCTCTTCGGCATCTTCGCCCTGATCACCTTGGTGGAATGGATACCCAACCACACCCTGGCGGCGGCCATGGTGGCAGTGGTGGGACTGGTGCTGCTCTTGGTGGGAGCGGCTATGGTGTGGGCCAACCGCCATCTGTGGCCGTTCACGGACAGCAAGCAGAGCCTGATTGAGGATCTTGAGTGGGCACGACTCCAGAGCAAGCGCGCGCACAGATAGCCGCGACCCGTTCAAGGGTCGATGCGACTCTGGATCGCGTAGAGCTGCGCCTGCGCCGGGAACTGGACGCCAAGCGCAGATTGCGCCGGGACGGTCCCAGACTGGCCGCCGGTCTGGCGGTGGTGGCGGTGGTGGGCACGGTCTACCTGCTGCGTCAGCGCCGCCGCCGCGGTCGGGAGGACCAGGGGGCCGGGGATTGGATCGAGGAGATGCCAGAGGAGTGGCGGCTGCGTTTGCAGGAGCTCCTTCAGGAGGCTGCGGGGCACGCCCATCCCGGTCCTTCGCACCGCCGGACGGAAAAGTCGCGGGGAGTGGCCCAGGCGGTGGCTCTGAGGGCCGGGCGCCTGGCCGCCCCGGTGGTCATGAACGCGGTCGCCAAGCGACTGGCCGCTCGACCACCGGACGCCGCTGGTTGACAGTTCCCAGCACTCGTCCCCTGCCACGCTGGGCCGCCGACCGCGAGCCGGCGCCAGCCCCCACCGATGGCTGAGGCCGCCCCGGCCCACGGGGGGATCCCGGTCCGCCGCCTGGGTGAGGCCGACGCCGGGGCGCTGGGAGCGATGCTGGCCCGGGCGTTTGCCGACGACCCAACCTCTTCCTGGCTCTTTCCCCGGTCCGCCTCCAGAGCGCAGTCGCTCCTGCGCTGGTACGACCTGAACGCCAGGATCCTGCTGGCGACCGGCGAGTGCTGGGGGACCGAGGATCTGAGTTCGGCCGCGCTCTGGCTGTCGACCGGTGCGGAGCGCCCCCGCCCCAGCCATCTTGGCCGCCTGCTCCGATGTCACCTCGCGGCGGCCGCGATGCTCGGTACCCGTCTGCCCTCGGCGGCGGTGATCCAGGCCAGAGTGCACCGCCTCCATCCCCGGGAACCGGGTTGGTACCTCGCCGTGCTGGCCACCGAGCCGGGGCGGCAGGGCCAGGGGCTGGGATCCGCGGTCCTGGCGCCGGTGCTCGAGCGCTGCGACCGGCTGGGGCTCCAGGCCCACCTGGACACGGTGACCGAGCGGGACGTTCGCTTCTACCAGCGCCGGGGTTTCCGGGTCATCGGCGAGCTGAGCCCCGCTAGGGCGCCCCGCTTCTGGGTGATGATGAGGCCGCCGGAGGCACCTGCTTAAGCCGGGCCAATCCTGGTGCGCGGTGGCTTCGGTGCCGGCCGTTGCCACCTCCGATCACTCGTAGCGGAGCACCTCCAGGGGGCGGACGCGGACCGGCCCCCATGCCACCAGGGCCGCGGTCAGGACCGCGGTCAGGACCGCGCCCAGCACGATCGCCAGGGCCAGTGGGGTTGGGATCCCGAGCGAGATCTTGATCACCAGCTTGCTGAGGGGGAGCAGGACCAGGGCGATCGCCAGCATCCCCCCGGTCGCGCCCAACCAGGCGACGGTGGCCGTCTCCACCAGAACCTGGGTGAAGACCGCCCGGGTTCCCTGGCCCACGGCCTTCTGGATGCCGATCTCACGGCGTCGCTCCAGCAGGGCCAGAGCCACGGAGTTGGCGATGATCACTATCCCCGCCAGGAGCGCCAACGAGGCGATCGCGGTCAGGAAGAGAATCGCGTTGTTGAGGAACCGGTCGATGATGAGGGTGAAGTCGGCCAGACTGATCACCTGGGCACCGGTCACGGACTGGCGGAGCTTGGTGGCCGCGGCCTGCGCCCGGTCGGGGGGGAACTTCATCTCCACCACCTGCATGACCGCGCTGCCGCCTACCAGGTTGACGGTTCTGGTGGTGGCCAGAATGGGAGCGATGGTGGTGGTGATCGATATGCCGCGATTGGCGTTTCGGCTCACAATCGTGTAGAAGCCGACCACCCGGACCTCCACCACCCGGGCGCTTCCCGCCAGCGGGTCCAGCAAGCCGATCCGGTCACCCAGGCGGAGGCGATAGGGCCCCTGCTGGAGCCGTTGCTCCAATAGCACGCCGCCGCTGGCCTGGTCGGTACCGTTCAGCTGCCGGCCCGCCGTGATCTTGACCGGGGGCACGATCCCAGCCCGCACGTTGAATCCCTGCACCGCGCTGAGCAGGGCCACCGCCTCCGGTCCGCGACTGGTACGGGCCGACCCGGTCACCGTCTTGGTGAACGCCAGGCCATTGATGGAGACGGGTTCCGTGAGGGCGGCGTTGGAGACCAGCTGCTGGTGCGGGTGCAGCCCCGCCACCGCCTTCTCCAGCGCCGGCTGGTCAGAGCCGGGAGCCACCGCGATCACGTTGTAGGTGGTCGACTGGGTGATGATGGAGTTGAGGCTGGATCGGATGTCGGTACCCAGCACCAGGATGAGCCCGACCGCGAAGACTCCCACGAACAGGGCGACCGCGGTGGCGGCGGTCCTGGTGCGCTGGCGCCCGGCATTGCGGAACGCCAATCGGATCGCCGATTGCACCGGTCGGGGCAGGATGACGACCAGATAGCCCAGGAGCGCGAAGGCTATCAGCAGTGCCCCCACCGCGCGCAGGCTGGCCACCGTGGTGATGGCCAGGGCCACCAGCAGGGCCACGGTGACCAGCGCCAGGTGACTGGCGGTGAAGCGCTCCGGGACCGGCAGTCGGCCCACCACGGCCAGGGCCAGGCTGAACAGGCCGGTCAGGACGAGCAGGGCGATGCCGGTGCCGGCTACCAACACCAGGGCCAGGCCGGGGGAGCCCAGAATGGCCGCTGCCAGCAGCCAGAAGAGGATTCCCACCAAGCCCAGCAGAAGTGCGCTGGACCCGATCACTGCCGCGCTGGTCGTCCCCGGGTCGTCCCGTAGGACGGCGGCCGGCCGGACTCGGCTCAGGCGAACGATGGGGAGGATGGCGAAGATGCAGGTGGTGGCGACGCCGATGCCCACCCCGGCCAGGACCACCTCCCAGTCCAGCACGAAGTTGATGTCGAGCGCTGCGATGTTCTCCAGCAGCAACCGGATTCCGTCCGAAAGCCCGATCCCGGCCAGGGCTCCCGCTACACCTCCGGTCAGCCCCAGGAGGGCCGCCTCCAGCCCGAACAACAAGTAGAGATCGCGCCGCCGGTAGCCAGTCGTCTTCAGCATCGCGATCTCGAGCCGGCGCCGCGACAGGCTGACCTGCATGGTGTTGACGATCCCGATCCCCCCGATGAGCAGCGCCGCCAGCCCCGCGATCGCGAGGAACTGGGTCAGCTGCTGGGCGGCCTGTCGGTCGGAGTTCAGCGCCTGTTGGACGGTGGACACGGTCGCCAGCGGCAGGTCGTGTCTGAGCGCGGTCGCGACCCGGGAGGCCTGCTGGGCGTTTCTGGTGGTGACGTAGACCTCGCCGTAGTCCAACGGCGCCGACCCCGCCACCGCGGAGGCCAGGGTAGAGTTGGAGGTCAGGACATCCTGGGAGAGCCCGGCTGGTGCGCCGCTCTGGACCACACCTCCCACGGTCCAGTAGATGGCCCGCCTGGCGGCGGCCACGTTGACCCTGACCCTGGTGCCCACGGCCGCCTTCAGCAGGCTGGCGATATTTTGGGAGAGCACCATCGTGTCCGGGCGCTTCATCAGCTGGGTGAAGGTGCCCTCAGCGCCCGGTTTGAGCGTCAGTTTGCCCACCAGGGGGAAGGTGGCCGGGTTGACCGCGTTGATGACGGCGGAGACACCCCGGCCATTGGCCCTGATCAGAGTGGACTGATACTCGCGGACCGCTGTGTAGTTGAGGATCCGGCCGCTTGACTTGAGACTGGCGAAGGTCGGAAGCTCGGAGTTGGGCAGGGGCACGGCCGTCGAGACCACCGAGATGTCACCACCGTTGGCCTGCCTCACGTTGGCGGTCAGCGAGTAGGACACCATCGCGGCCGCCAGCTGCAAGCCCACGATGGCCATCACGCCAACCCCGACGCAGAAGGCGCCCAGCACCGTCCGCCTCCCTCCCCGGCGCAGAGACCTGGTGGTGTAGCGGAGGTAGAGCCCGGACTTCACGGACCGGGCGCGCGTGGTCCCGGAGCGTCACTCACCAACCGCCCGTCGGCCAGCTGCAGCGTCCGAGTGGCGTACTGGGCGACTGACGGGTCGTGGGTGGCGATCACGAAGGTTGTCCCCAGGGTCTCCTTGAGCCGCCAGAGCAGGTCCAGGACCTCCGCCCCCTGGGCGGCGGCGAGGTTCCCGGTCGGCTCGTCGGCCACCAGCAGTGGCGGTTGGGTGGCCAGCGCCCGGGCGATGGCCACCCGCTGCTGCTCGCCTCCGGAGAGCTGGCTGGGGCGGTGCTCCAGGCGGTGGGATAGGCCGACCAGCCCCAGCAGCTCCTCCGACCGGGCCGACGGCGAGCCCTTCCAGGCGCCGGCGTAGAGGGGCACCTCGACGTTCTCCCGGGCGGTCAGGGTGGGGATCAGATTGAAGGCCTGGAAGACCATTCCCACAGTGCGATTGCGGATCCCCGCCAGGCGGGACTCCCGCATCGAGGACACGTCGGTGCCGTTGAGGAAGACCTGGCCCGAACTGGGAGTGTCCAGACCGGTTATGCAGCCCAGCAGGGTGCTCTTCCCGCTCCCCGAAGGACCCATCAGGGTCACGAACTCGCCGGGCGGGATGAGGAAATTGATATCGGTGAGAATCTCGATGCGATCCTGCCCCAGAGGCAGAGAACGCCCGAGGTGCCTCACCTCCAGGACGGGGACCTCACTGCGAGATGAGCCGACGCTCATCTCGGCTGCGGGGGAGGCTGCGGTAGTGAAGTCAGTCAATGGGTGGCTTACGGACCTGGCCAGACTCCGAAACCGGAGGGGGCACCTCGGCAAACAGCCATTCTGCATCCCCCCCATGGGTTTTGCCATCCGCCAAAAGGATGAAATCTTGCTTCACTGGCAGAGTCAATATATTGGAGGCACCGTGTTCCCAGCCGCCGCCAGATCGGCCGAGCTCTCCATGCCCCGCCAGGCCGATCTGGCCGGGGTGGAGCGAGCGCTTGACCTGCTCACCCCCGCCATCGGCATAGTGGGCCTCACCGACAACCACATGAGCCGCCCCCGGCTGTCCCCTCTGGCAGCGGTGTCGGCATGCCTGAACCGCCAGCTTCGCCCCATCGTCCACCTCTCCTGCCGGGATCGCAATCGGCTGGGGCAGCAGCAGCAAGTCATGGGCGCCGCCGCTCTGGGAGCGATGGGGGTGCTGGTGGTCAGGGGCGACCGGGGCGGGGCGGTCGACAGTGGGCTCACCGTCGCGGAGACCCTGACCGCGATCCCCGAGTGGTCTCAGCCGGGCAAACTCCTGCGCGGAGCCGTGGCCAACCCCTTCGCGCCTCGGGCCCGCGAGCTCCGCCTCCTCGAGCGCAAGGCCCGGGCCGGTCTGGATTTCATCCAGACCCAGATGGTGTTCGATCTGGAGCTGCTCGACTCCTTCCTGCAGCAGGCCAAGGAGGTGATGGCGCCGGAGGTGGCGGTCTTCGCCAGCGTCGGCTTGATCCGTTCCCCGCGCAGCCTCGACTTCGTTCTCGGTTCGCTGCCCGACTGTCCCATCCCGGAGCGCACCGCGGAGAGGATCCGTTCCGGGCACGGTCTGGAGGTCGCCACCGAGCTGGCCGCCGAGATAGGTCGCAGGGAGGGGCTGCGGCTGCACCTCATCCCCCTTGGCGGGGAGCGCCACACCCCAGTTCTGGCCCAGGCCTTCGCCTCCTCGAGGGCCATGGCGGCCGAGGCCACGGCTTGACGGGGGACGCGACGGAGCCACGCCTTCCACCGGATGTGCCGGCGTTGGAGATGACCCCTGATCAATTTCGCGATCATGGGCACGCCGCGGTCGAGATGGCGGCCGCCTACCTGGAGAAGGTGGCCGGGCTGCCCCCACTGGCTCCCGTGGAACCCGGGGAGCTGGTTGGGCGCCTGCCCGGCCGGGCTCCGGACGAGGCGGAGCCGATGGGGCAGATCCTGGCGGACTTCGAGAGCTTGATTCTCCCTGCCACCACCCACTGGAACCACCCCCGTTTCTTCGCCTACTTCAACAGCTCCGCGGCAGGAGCCGGCATCATCGCGGAACTCCTGAGCGCGACCCTCAACGTCAACGCGATGCTGTGGCGCACCGGTCCCGCCGCCACCGAGCTGGAGTGGGTGGTGTGCGCCTGGCTGGCGCAGATGCTGGGCCTCCCGCCGACCTTCGACGGGCACATCAACGACACCGCCTCCTCCTCCACGCTGGTGGCGCTGGCGGCGGCTCGCGAATCCCTTGGACTCGGCATCCGCGAGCAGGGTCTGGCGGGGCGCGCCGATCTCGGGCCGATCCGGGTCTACGGCTCCGACCAGACCCACTCGTCGGTGGAGAAGGCGGTGATCACCCTGGGGCTGGGGCGCAACGGCTACCGGACGGTGGCCAGCGATGCCCAGTTCCGCATGGATGTCGGAGCGTTGGCGCGGGCGATCGCAGAGGACGTCGCCGCCGGGGTCAGGCCCTGCGCGGTGGTTGCCACCGTGGGAACGACCGCCACCACCAGCATCGACCCGGTTCCGGAGATCTCTGCCATATGCCGGGCCGAGGGCCTCTGGCTGCATGTCGACGCCGCCCACGGCGGTGCCCTGGCGGCTCTGCCCGAGCACCGCCAACGGGTCTTCCAGGGGGTGGACCAGGCCCAATCAGTGCTGGTCAACCCCCACAAGTGGCTTTTCACCCCCATCGACTGCTCGGTGCTGTGGACCAGCCGACCAGACCTCCTGCGCCGGACCTTCTCTCTGGTCCCCGACTATCTGGCCACGCCTGAGGCCGACCGTGAGCAGGGAATGGGGGCGCGCAACCTGATGGACTTCGGGGTGGCGCTGGGTCGGCGAATGCGGGCTCTGAAGTTGTGGATGGTGCTGCGCTACTTCGGCCAGGAGGGTATCCGTCAGACCTTGCGTTCACATCTGGAGATGGCCGCCTGGCTCCGGTCGCGGCTAGAGGGTGACCCGTCGTGGGAGTTGCTGGCACCGGTGCCGATGTCCACCCTCTGCTTTCGCCACCGGCCATCGCATCTCGACTCCGAACCGGCGCTGGAGGGCCACAACCGGGAACTGATGGCGCGGGTCAACGGCGCCGGCCGGGTCTTCATCTCCCATGCGGTCCTGCACGGGACGTTCGCCCTCAGGGTCACCATCGGGGGGCTGCGGACCGGGCCGCAGGATGTCGAGACCCTGTGGGAGGAGTTGCTGACGGCCGCCATCTGACCGCTGGGCCGGCCCCGGTGGGCATCCTGTGGCCGCGAGTCAGGCGAGTAGGACTCCGGCGCTCAGGCTTCGAAGAGGCCGTCGAGCTGGCGATAGCGTGCCCGGCGCCGAGCCGGGTCGAACCCACGCTGCGTCAGCTGGGCCAGCCGTGCTTCCAGGCGGGGCCTGAGGATTGCCGCTGTCGCGTCCCAGTCCGTGTGCGCTCCGCCCTCGGGTTCGGGGACGATCTCGTCGGCGATGCCCCACTCCAGCAGGTTGGCCGCCTCCAGCCGCAGGGCGGCCGCGGCGTGCTGCTTCTGGCCCGCGTCGCGGAAGAGAATCGCCGCCGCCGCCTCCGGGGAGGCGACGGATAGGAATGCGTGCTCCAGCACCATGACCGAGTCCGCCAGCAGGGTGGCGAGGGCGCCTCCACTGCCGCCCTCGCCAATCACCACCGCTAGGTACGGGGTGGGCAGCGCCAACTGGGCCTCCAGGGTCTGGGCGATGGCCCAGGCCTGGCCGCGCTCCTCGGCGGCGACTCCGGGGTAGGCGCCGGGGGTGTCAATGAAGCTGACGACCGGCAGCTTCAGCCGGCCCGCCAGTGTGAACAGCCGCTGCGCCTTGCGGTAGCCTTCAGGGTGGGCCATGCCGAAGTTCCGCCGCCCCCGCTCCTCCAGGGTCCTGCCCTTCTGATTGGCCACCACCGCGAGCCGTTTGCCGCCGAGCCGAGCCAGGCCAATCACCATCGCGGCGTCGTCGCCGCCCTGACGATCCCCGTGGAGTTCGATGAAATCGTCCAGGCAGCGCTGGATCAGGTCGAGGGCATAGGGGCGGTCGGGGTGCCGTGACACCTCCACGTGGGCCCAGGCGGCCGCAGCCTCCTCGGTCTCCGCCTGGCCCCGGCCATCCGCAGGGCTCATGCCTGGATCCGATCGGCCTCCAGGCTGGGAGCAGCCAGCACGGCCAGGATCTGAGCGAGCACTGCCTTCAGCTCGCGGCGGTCTACCACCCGATCGATGAGGCCCCGCGCGTGATGGAATTCTGAGGTCTGAAAGCCCGCAGGGAGCTGCTCGTAGGTCGCTTGGGTGATGACCCGAGCCCCGGTGAAGCCGATCATCGCCTTGGGCTCCGCCAGGATGACGTCTCCCAGGGCGGCGAAGCTGGCGATGCTCCCTCCCATGGTCGGGTCCACCAGAATCGAGATGAATGGCAGGTGGGCCTCCGCCAACTGATGCAGCGCCGAAACGCTCTTGGCCATCTGCATCAGGGAGAAGACCCCCTCCTGCATCCGGGCTCCGCCGGAAGAGGTGACGCACACGAACGGGAGGCACTGCTCGGCGCTGTGCTCGATAGCCCTCGCGAGCCGCTCGCCGACTGCGGTTGAGAGGCTGCCGCCCAGGAAACCGAAGTCGAAGGCGGCGACACCGGCAGGGTGGCCCTCGATCGCCCCCGATCCCGTCAACAGCGCGTCAGGCAGCTGCTGCCGAGCCCGGGCCTCGTCCAGCCGATCGGTGTACGCCCGCGTGTCGAAGAATCCCAACCGATCGGTTCCCGCCAGGTCCTGATCCCACTCCTGGAACGACCCCTTATCGACCAGCTGACGGATTCGCTCATGAGCCCCGATCCTGGCGTGGTGCGAGCACCCCGGGCACACGTACAGGGTTCCGGCGACCTGCGCGGCCGGGTAGGTCGTGTGGCAGGCGGCGCAGGTGAAAGCTCCTGGGTCCTTGACTGCCTGAGCACGAACGTAGGCCGGGCTTATCGACATCCGCGTCCTCCCTCAGTAGCCTCCGGCTCGAACGCGAAACCGGTGCCTGGGCCGATCACGGCCAAAGGTCTCACCTCAGCACAGTCCCGAACCGCGAGAAAGGTTACGCCCCAGCGGGCCCCAGGGCGACTGCGTAACCTTGGAGTCACTTTGGACCTTGAAGAGCCGATGGGGTCGGTTTGGCGAGCCAGCGCAGTCGCGGCCGGACCCGGCGGGGGATGTCGGGTTCTGGGCTTGGGGACCGCGCTGCCTTCCACCCGGGTCAGCAATGCCGACCTGGAACGCTTCCTGGAGACGTCCGACGAGTGGATCGCCAGCCGGACCGGGATCCAGGAGCGGCGAGTGGCGGGACCCGAGGAGACCCTTCTGGATCTGGCTGCCCGCAGTGCCAGAGCCTGCCTTGGCGCCGCCGGGGTGGAGCCCGGGCAGGTCGACACCATAATCTGCTCCAGCAGCTCGCCTGACGAGACATTTCCGTCGCTCGCCTGCCGGTTGCAGGCGGAGCTGGGCTGTCCGCTGGGGCCGGCCTTCGACCTCCAGGCTGCATGCTCGGGCGCGGTCTACGGGCTGGCCCTGGCCCAGTCCCTGATCCAGTCTGGGCTGAGCCATCGGGTTCTGGTGGTGGCGGCAGAGATCTTTTCCCGGTTGCTCGATTGGTCCGATCGCTCGACTGCCATCCTTTTTGGGGACGGGGCAGGAGCGTTCCTGGTCGGGGATGAGAGGTCGCCCGGGAGTGAGATCCTGGCTTTGGACCTGGGTGCGGATGGCCGCGGCGCGACCGCCCTGGGCACCCTGCCGGCTCCGCTCGACTCTCAGCCATCGCCGAACATGCCCGAGTACACCTCGTCCAAGAGGTCGCTAGGCAGGGTGGTCACCATGAACGGCCGGGAGGTTTTCCGCTTCAGCACCAAGATCCTGGAGGAGGTGGTCCTGCGCTTGGCGGAGTCCATCGGCGTGGGTGTGGGGGACATCGCGCTGGTGGTGCCGCACCAGGCCAACTCCAGGATCCTGGCGACCGCGGCGGGCCGGTTGAAGTTTCCCATGGAGCGCTTCGTCACCAATCTGGAGAGGACCGGCAACACCTCCTCAGCCTCCATTCCCCTGGCCCTGGCCGAGGCTGCCGCCAACGGCGTCTGCCGGACGGGCGATCTCATCTGCCTGGTCGCCTTCGGGGCCGGACTTACCTGGGGCGGGCTGATCCTGCGCTGGGGACCAACGGCGGTCCGGGTCGACGACCCCGCGACTGGAGGTTGAGAGCGCTGCAGTCCATCCGCATCGACCAGGTGGGCCCGCGGCCCCTAACCAGAGGGGCTGGCTGTTGAGAGCTACGGCTCCCGCGCCGGGGCGCGTGGTGGTGACCGGCATGGGTGCGGTGACGCCCCTGGGAGTCGGCGTCGCGGCCACCTGGGAGGGGCTTTGCGCGGGGCGCAACGGGATTGGCAGGATCCAGTCATTCGACGCCGGGGCGTTTGCTTCGCAGATGGCGGGTGAGGTGCCAAACTTCGATCCGGCGGACTTCATCGAGCGCAAGCAGATAGGTCGCACCGCCCGCTTCACCCAGTTCGCGCTGGCCGCCACCAGTGAGGCGTTGGAGCAGTCCAAACTGCCCATCGACGACTCCAACCGCGACCTGGTGGGGGTGATTGTGGGCTCGGGCATCGGCGGTCTCAAGGTGACCGAGCAGGCCACCTTGACCCTGGCCGAGAAGGGGGCACGTCGGCTCAGCCCCTTCACGGTCCCGATGATCCTCTCCGACATCGCCGCCGGTGAGATCGCGATGCGGTTTGGCGCCAGTGGGCCCAACTTCGCCTTGGTCTCGGCTTGCGCCAGCGGCGCGCACGCGATCGGCGAGGCCACCGAGATCATCCGCCGAGGGGATGCGATCGCCTGCCTGTGCGGAGGGACCGAGGCCTCTATAACCCCGCTGGCGGTGGGGGCCTTCAACTCCATGCGGGCGCTGTCCCAGCGCAATGATGATCCCGAGCACGCCAGCCGGCCCTTCGACCTGGGCCGCGACGGCTTCGTGATCGCCGAGGCCTGCGGGATCCTGGTGCTCGAGGATTATGAGCATGCCAGAGCCAGGGGGGCTGCGATGCTGGCGGAGGTGGTGGGCTACGGCGCCAGCGCCGACGCCTACCATCTGACCGCCCCGGAGCCGAGTGGGCGGGGGGCTCGGCGCGTGATGCAGCGAGCGCTGGAGAAGGCGGGCGCCTCAGCGGGGGAGGTGGACTACATCAACGCCCATGGCACCTCGACTCCGCTCAACGATGCCGCGGAGACGGCGGCGATCAAGCAGGTGCTGGGCGAACACGCCGGCCAGATCCCCATCTCCTCCACCAAGTCGATGACCGGTCACAGCCTGGGGGCCGCCGGCGCGATCGAGTCGGTCTTCTCGGTGATGACCCTGATCGACGGCAGGGTTCCACCCACCATCAACTACGAGACCCCGGATCCTGAGTGTGACCTCGACTACGTGACCGAGGGCGTGCGGCTGGTCAATCCGCATCTGGTGCTGAACAACTCTTTCGGGTTCGGGGGCCACAATGCCTGCCTCGCCTTCCGAGACCTGCAGGACTGAGGTCCGGCCCCGGCCGTAGCTGATGCGCCCTGAGAACCCGGGGCCGGTCCCGGAAGGAACCACGGGCGCATCCGCAGCCGAGGACGGCCCTCTCGTCTACGCCTAACCGACGGTCCGGGCCGGGTTCCCGCGCAACGGCGCCAGGGCCTGCGTCCAGCGGCGCAATTCGTCCAGCATGTCTCGCGCCGCGGTGTCCATCACTTGGTTGCTCAGCAGCCGGCCATCCTGGTCCAGGAGCTGAGCCACGAATGGGATGTTGACAGACTCGAACACTGGCACCATCTTCAGGGTCGTCACCACCTGCTTGAGCATTTGCACTGAGCGCGTGCCGGCCGCCACCCCGCCGTAGCTGACGAAGCCGATGGGCTTGTACTGCCACTCCTGGTTCAGGTAGTCGATGGCGTTCTTGATCGGGGCGTTGAATCCGTAGTTGTACTCGGGGACTACGAACACGAAGGCGTCCGCCTCCTCGATGGTCTGGCTCCAGTCCTTGGTGTGTTGATGGGTGTACAGATGCAGCCGCGGGTGATTGGGCTCGTCCATCATGGGTAGGTTCACCACCGCCAGGTCAACCACCTGGATCTCGAAACCGCTGTGGGCCACGGCGTGGTGGTGGAACCACTGGGAGACCGGCAAGCCGACCCGGCCGGGGCGGGTGCTGCCAATCAGTATCTTCAGGAGGGGCTTGGCCATGTTTCGACTCCAGTGGGCGAGATTCCAGGTTCGATGCAGATGAGCCCATTGCTCCGAGATTCGGCGCGGGCTGGTTACAGGTTACCGATCCGCCTTTGGGTCGCCACTGGCTGGCCCGACCATCCTGGTCATCTCGCCGCCGGGGTGGCCACACGCGACGGCTGTCAAGAGCAGCTGTCATCTTGGGGCGACCACGCAGTCAAGGTAGTCCGCGTACCACTCCAGATCAACAGTGCTGCCGGCAGCAGGGCTCGCAACCTGGGACCTTGGGATCAAGAGGGCGACCAGGAGACGTTCACTCGCGCCTGCCAACGACGCTATTGAGCTCACCCTGCAGGCTGACCAGCCCGACCCCGCCGAGGCCCCCTCACCCCCGCTCAGAGGTTGAGTCGAAAGCTTAGGACTCTGAGCTTAAAAAGTGGTGCCCGCACCAGGACTCGAACCTGGAATCTTGGGATTAAGAGGCCGACCAGCCGACGTCCGCTGGGGTTCACCACGGTCCGTCTCCGACTTCAAGACGTAGCTCTTGACCGGTCCCAGTGTCCGCCCGCAGCCGGGCACGTCCGCGCCCGTTGCTGTCAACATTGCTGTCAGTCCGCCACGCCGCGACACGGCCGGTAGGTTGGCGGTCGCGTGGAGTGTGAGGGCTGCGGGTTTGGCCCTGGGCGCGGCGCGCGGGACACGTCGACAGCCGCGGGTGGGGACGCCGGCGGACGAGCTGGGTGGGCTGGTTGCCGGAGAACCCAGCCGCAGCGAGGAGCCGCAATGGTCCCACGGCGGTGCATCATCGGCACTGCTCCGGCAGTGCTTTTGCGAAGAGAAGGTGTGGCCTTGGCTTTGGCATGGGATTGGTCGGGGCCAGCCCGACCCGGAAGAGCTACACATGGAGGGTCTGCCGTGAACGTGGCGGGAGCGCGCCCCGACCTGGCGGCACATGAGAAGGCGGTCCGGTCCTCGCTCGAGCAGGTGGTAGCCCAGCTGAGCGCGGTCTTGGGGGAGCGGCTGGTGGCGTACATCGGCGGAGTGACCGAGGCCCGGGCAGTGCGAGAGTGGGGGTCCGGGGAGAGGGCTATCCGCGATCCCCGGGTTCCGCCCCGGCTCCGGCTGGGCCTGCAGCTAGCGGCGATGCTTAGCGATTGGGGAGACCCACCCGACGTGGTGCAGGCTTGGTTCCAGGGGGTGAACCCGCAGTTGGATGACCGGGTCCCGGCCCAACTGCTTCGCGCGGGTGAGCTGAGTGAGGTTGGGCCGGAGCTGCTCGAGGCAGCGCGTGCCTTTCTGATCGGGGGCTGATGAGGTTGACGCCGGTAGGGGCCAGACCGGAGCAGCTGGTGTTCCGAATTGGCCGCCGGCCAGATCCCTGGGAGTGGCCGGATTGGCGCTTTGCGGGCCCGGGAGGCACCTTTGGCAACCGCTGGGACGACCCTTTGGGTCAGTATCGCGTCATGCCGAGCCTCAAGCGAGACGCAGCCCGCCGGCTGGAGCGCTTCCTCCAGCCTTCACCCTGAGCCTGCTCCAGCCTAGCACCCTCCTGGTTGAGGAGCGGTCACGCGTAGACGCGGATGCTGTGCTCCGTGAGGAACCTTTCAATGACGTCGTGGCTCGGCAACCCGTCCAAGTTGACCCCCTGGCTGACGCCCAACAGTTCAACCCCAACCAAGGTGCCAGTCGCGTCGTAGTCGGCATACCGACCCTCCCCAAGGTCTTCGGTTCGCACCACACGCCCTTGGCTCAGACGAATGTAGACGGCATCGACCTCCTCGTCCCGCTCCCAGTCTTCCATCATGAGGGCTCCCAAACCGTAACCACTTTCAGAGGCTCAGATCCATCGACGATGATTACCGATATCTGCCGTCCATTTCCCAGCCGCGCCCTGAGGGTTTTCTTGCCTGGCTGTCCGCTCGGTAGGATCAGATCGGGCGCAGCCAATACCCACCGCACCTCCTTCTCAGTGATCCCGCGTTCAGCCATCCGCTGCCTTGCGTGGCGTGAGAAGTCAACGGATAGCGGCTCGCTCACTCGCGTTGATCCTCTTCACACCCATCGCCTCTAGCCTGCCCGAGCACTTTACGGTTGTCAAGCGGCGTAGGCACACCGTTACTTCTCAAGTTGGCCAACGTCGGCCAAGGCGGGAATCTGTTCCCCCAGGCATGTGAGGCTGGGTTGTCGCCCCCGTAGCGGCGCAGGAGCATGGGAGCCACTTGCTTGACGGGTCGCCC
>JAJYPP010000076.1 GCA_021795235.1 bacterium | reverse complement strand
CCAGGTTGCGCAGGCACACCAGCAGCGAGGCCGACGGCGGCAGCGTCGCCCGGGGATCCACCGGCACGTACTCGTCGAGGAGCTGTTGGAGGTGGAGGAGGGACACGAAGCGGTTCACGATCGGGAGCGCCCCGATCCGACGCGGTACGAGTGAGGTCTGGTCCAGGTCGACGACCGTGCCCATGGGCACCTCCTCTTGACTTTGCTCCTAGGAGCTTATACCCTAGGAGTAGCAAACGTCAAGAATGTCACCATGAACCAGGAACCACGACCACTGCCCGCCGAGGATGCCGAGCGCCTTCGGATCGCGAAGGCGCTCTCAGAAGCGGGGTTCTGCTTGCCCGGCAGCATCGGCGACGAACACACTCGTTGTGGCAAGCCCAACTGTCGGTGCAAGGCCGACCCACCCATACCGCACGGTCCCTACCATCACTGGACCAGGAAGATCGGCGGCAAGACTGTTGGGCGTTACCTGTCCGCCGAGCAACTTGATCGCTACCGCGACTGGTTCGAGCAGGCGAGGCGACTCCGCGACCTGCTCGGCGAACTCGAAACGCTCTCCCTCAGGATCGCCGAACGCGCTGAAGGATGGGATCCCCAGGCACCGCCAACGGGCCATCGTCCTCGGAGTGGCGGTAAACCGTCAGAGACCGACCCTACCCGACAGCGGAGGGGCCGGCGGCGCCTCCCGGACCCCATCGACCCCCCGTCCTGAAATTAGGGAGATATCCGTCGGTCGACCCGCGGAAAGGGAGATGGTGGCGTCCCCGGTTCGGTGGAAAATCAATTCACCGAAGTCACCGGACCCCCGATCCAGACCTTACCACGGGAGCTCCCCACCCGCCAGCGGCAGCTCCTCGAGTTCCTTGCCGTCCCGTGAACCCGCTACCCCGGACCCCTCCAGGACGGAGCTGACGCCCCTCCCTGATGTGCGGAAAGCGGAGTCGCTACCCTCGCCCGTGGGTGTTGGCTCCCTGTGCCCCCTTCACTGCTCAGCTGGTCGCCTCCACGCCCGCTCGGGGCTTGCCAGATAGTCCGGGGACCAGCAGAAGGAAGAGGACTGGAACTATGGCACCCACCGCGCCAGCCACCAGCAGCACGTGGCGCGCTCCGATGACTCCCGCCAACGGACCGGTGACGGCGTTGGAGAGCGGAGTGAGACTGAAGGACACCATCATGTCCAGGCTGGCCACTCTCCCCAGTATGTAGCCAGGAACCGCAACCCCCATCTTGGAGAACCAGATGACGTTGCCGAGTGAGATCCCGCCCATAGTCACAAACGTCAGCGGCAGGAGTTCCCAGGCGGCACCCGCCAGTCCCATCGGCACCAGGGCGGCGGTGCCAATGGCCCAGCTGAGAAAGATCCACTCAACATCGCGACGTGGGACGCCCCTCCAGCTGACATAGACCGCGCCCAGGATCGCGGCTAGGCCGCCAGCAGCGCCGATCAGGCCAAGGGTCTCTGGACCAGAGTGAAGGCGATACTTGATGAGGTAGGGGATGAGCACGGTGAGGGGACCGGTGAGGGCAAGGTTCGCGATGCCGGCGGCTGCGAGCCCAGCCCAGATCCAGGGCAGGCCGCGCACGAATTGGAGCGCTTCGCGGGCCTCGTGCAGGACGGCGAACCGGCCCGAGGTTTGCCCAGCGTGCGCTTCGACAGGGGTTGCCCGCGCCGAGGACATGGCTGCAAGGGCGGCGGCAGCAACCAGGAATGTTCCGGCGTCGCTCAGAAGGGCCACGCCGGTGCCGCCCGCGGCGACCAGCAACCCCCCCACCGCGGGCCCGAGCAGGCTCGACATGAGCGGCTGGACGAATTGTTCGAGGGCCATTGCCTGGGGCATCAACTCGGGCTCGATCAGACTGGGTACTATCGCGCGCGAGGCAGGCAGGAAGAATGCCTGGCTGACCCCGTAGACGGCCACCAGAACAACGATCTCCCAGAGTCGGATCTGGTTCAGCAGCACCAGGACTCCGAGTCCGCCGACCATAAGCCCGCTGACGACGTTGCCTAGCAGCATCACTAAGCGACGGTCGAGACGGTCGCTTAGAACTCCGCCCACTACCAGGAACAGCACCTGGGGAAGTGCAAAGGCTGCCGACACGACTCCCAGGGCGGTGGGCGCGTTGGAGATCCGATAGACCTCCCACGCGATCGTCACAAAGTAGATCCCGTCGCCGAAGAGAGAGACGGTGGCTCCCGACCAGAGCAGCACGAAGTCCCGGACCCGCAGAAGCTGCCCTAGGTCGTCGGGAATGAGTCGGCGCATTTGCTTTCCTTAACTCGAATTGGGTCCGCGGTGCGCCCCAGCGAAGTCCGGCAAGTGGACTCTAGGTCTGTGGCCGGATCCTCGAACGCCCGGCCCCGACGGGCGGCCGGTTGCCGCCAAGCCGTGTGGACCATTTCCTCCCGACTTGAGCGTCGAAGCAACGGTACCAGAGCCGCTCCCTCCGGTCCCACCCATCTTTCCTGCGCCTAGCCAAGCCTGGGGGTGCCGGAACGGTTATCCGTCCCACGCCCGGGTTCGAAGGAAGCAGTCGCCGTTGCGGCCACGTCGCCCGATCCCCGGCGGCGTGGAGTCGGTTCGCCAGCGGCGCAGCCCGCTCCGTCTGCTGTTCGTGCTACGGAAACGGCGAGTTCTGGGCCTACGGAGCTCGGCGGGTCGCCCGACGCCTCTTCAAGGCGATGACCAGCGCCACCGCAGCCATGTCTACGGCCGCGATAACGACCAAGAGGGCCGCTTCGCTGTACACCGAGGCGACGACTGGTCCGGTAGCCAGCAGATACCCCAGGAACCCCACGGGCACGGGCAGCGTGATTGCTGACCACCACCACCTCCCCGTGGCTAGCGACGCTACCGCAGGTGCCCCGAAGAAGGCCAGCAGGCAGACGACCAAGAACACCCCGGTGACAACGTTGTCGCGACTGGTGCAGTTGTGCCCAATGGCGCACACCCCGGCTATGAATGCCACGGTTATGGCCACGATGGCCGCCACTCCTCCGAGGAGGACTATCACCAGGCCGACCCACGCCGGGGCGGTTCCGAACCGAGTCACTAGAGTGTTGCCCCGCCCGCCGCGTGATCGGGGACGCCCTGACAAGTGAGTCGGCTTGGTGGCTTGAGTTTGAAACCCCACCGCTGGTGCATCTGCTGTCGGCTCCTGCTCCTCAGCCTGTCCCTCAGAACCATTTCTCGTGTGGCTCCATGCTGTGGAGCCTCGTCGACGGCATTCTCTCAGGTGATGACGACGTGTTGACTGACCCAGCGCTTGAATGCATAACATCCTAGGGCTGACGGCGGTCAAGTCTGCCCCGAACGATCCGGTATGGGTGCCGGAAAGGTCGGCCGTCGCCCCCCGAGTTCCAGGTGCCGACTCGCCGGTGGGAACACGCAACCGACTCGCCAGCAGCGGTGCGGAGCCGGTTCGCTAGTTCGGCACCTACTGGGCCCCACCCACCCGGCACCGTTCCAAGGAGCCGGCCCTCGACATTGGGCCCGACCGTCCTTAGGATCACCGAGGTGGCGAGTGAGATTCTCGGCGCCGACACCCTCGTTCGGCTCGCACCGGAGCTCGATCCTGGGGCTAAGCCATATAGAGAGGACGCTATCAGGGTCTGCCGCCGACCTCACCGGTTACCGCTCGATGGCTGTTGCGGACCCGTGTGTCGGCGCCTTCGTCGCACCTTGCCTGGCTTGGTCGGCCGATGCCAACGCTTGATGTGCCCACCTCGACCTGTACGATCTGGCTCCCGGGTGTTTTCGTTGGAGTCAGGAGGAAGAACCGTGGCAGTCGAGGTCCACGTCCAAGGACAGATCGAGCCGGGGCGGCTGGCAGACTTTCGGGACGCCGTGGAGCGCTATCGCACCTATGCCAGGGAGCACGGATATGCCGAGCCCAGGGTGCTGTTCGGACTGAGCGGCCCCATGAACACCATCCGCCTCGTGTACACCTACACCGACCTCAACGGGTACGAAGAGCATGAGACTCGCACCCTGACCGATCGGGACTATGCGAAGGCGGGCCAGCGGCTCGGATTCGTCGACGGCTCGGTGCGGTACGAGATCTACCACCTGATGTAGGTGGCGCGACAGACAGACTCCTGTGGGTGTCCGGCAATCTCCGCGCTTGATCGTGTCATCAGTGTCGGCGCCGTCGTCATCCGGGCTCGCCCCCTGTCGCCCAGGACCTGGCGCAGGCCTTGGCCCTGGTCAGCTGCACCAAGTCGCGAGCCAGCAGGCGACCGGGGCGTGCGGTCGCTGGCTCGCAGAGGAACGGGAAAGAGAGCCACGCATCCGGTCTCGCCCTCGTGGCACTCGGACTCCGTCCCCTGGCTCCCCAACGGCGGATGAGGTAGGGGGCGCCACCGGTCCGCTCTTGGCGGGCGGGCCGAACCTCCTCGCCGTCGCTTGGTCAGACCCGGTGCCTGAACGCCGCGCGCACGCACGGGTCGGCGAGGAACCCATACGTCATCACAGCCGCGACCACGATGACGGGCAGGCTGGCCAGTACCCCGCCCAGCGCCATGCTCCCTGGGACTAGCGCCAAGCGCAGCCCCACCAGTATCAGTGTGGAGGCCGAGATGACACCCAGGGCGAGCCGCGCACCGTTCGATCCCTGGGCCACGGTGACGCCACTCCAACACAGCGCGCTGATCAGCGCCATGACCCCAAACGCCACCGCCGCAAGCAGCAGCGCGGCCGGCGTCTGATGCAACGCCAGCCCCAGAGCCGCAACCGCCACGCCAATTGCGACGCTGGCCGCGGCGAAGCTTCCAGCGCCGACTCGGCGGCGCCCCTGAGCCGTCAGGACAAGCGCGGTGACGGCGAACGCGACCCCGGCCATGAACAGGATCCAGGACGGAGCCAGGGTCCCCGGCGGGTGCGAGTTCCGGTCAGCCTGGGCGAATAGACGCCCCAGCAACAGCAGGCCAACCAACGCGGGCAGCGCTCCCCCGAACAGGAGCGCTGCGGCGGTGAAGGCCGAAATCCGCGCGGCGGTGAACCAGGCAGAGGCGGGGCGGGCGAAACCTGAGGACGGCGGTGCCGGGTCCATCCGTGCCATCCTACGTTGCGGAAAGCGGTGGAGAGTGTCCGCGCGCAGCTACTCGGCGAAGACAAGCCGCGGCCTGGGCGCTGGCCTCCCCAGCAGGAACCCCTGCAGCTCATCGCAGCCGTGGCCGACGAGGAAGTCACGCTGCGCCTCAGTCTCGACTCCCTCTGCGACCACTGTGAGCCCGAGCCCGTGGGCCAGCCCGATGGTCGCCGCCACGATGGTCTCGTCATCGGGGCGGACTCCGATCCCACTCACAAAGGACTGGTCGACCTTGAGGATCTGGAAGGGAAAGCGCTGCAGCGCCGTCAGCGAGGAGTTCCCCGTCCCGAAGTCGTCGATCGCCAGGATCACCCCGAGCGAGTGCAGCTGCCCCAACACCCTCGCCGCCGCCTCCGGGTCGGTGCTCAGGACGCTCTCCGTCACCTCCAGATGGAGGCGGTCAGGAGCGATGCCGCAGTTGGCAACAGTGGCCGCCACGTGCGCCACCAGCCGCGGGTCCAGCAGTTGTGCGACCGAGAGATTGACGGAAACGCTCAACTCGGGGGCGGCGCCATCGGCCACCACCCAGCCGGCGAGAGTGCGGCAGGCCTCGTTGATCACCCAGCAGCCAATCTCGGAGATGCTGCCCGTGTCCTCGGCCAGGGAGATGAACCGGTTCGGACCGAGGATGCCTTGGTCTGGATGCTCCCACCGGACCAGCGCCTCCACGCCGGTGACTTGCCCCGAGGCGGCGGAGACCAAAGGCTGGAAGTGGAGCCTCAACTCCCCTCGTTGGGCCGCGCCCGACAGCTGCCCCGCGAGCTCCACCCGCTCGACGAAGGCCCGGTCGTCCTCGGCCTGGAGAACGTGGACACGGCGGTTTGGATGAAGCTTCGCCTGGTGCAAAGCCACCCCGGCCCGGCGCAGCACCTCCTCAGGAGCGTCGCGGACCAAGCAGACGGCGGCTCCCACGGTCACTTCGAGCCCCAGTTCGCGGCCGCCGATCCGGTAATGCGATCCCAGCCGGTCCAGCACCCGCTGGACGGCGGACTCGACGTTGCGTGCCGCGATCCTCGGCATCGCCACCACGAACATCTCTCCATCAAGCCGTGCCACCACGTCACTGGGGCGAACGGCACGGGCGAGCCGCTTGGCGAAGGCTCGTAAGACCTCGTCGCCGACGGCCAGGCCCAGAGAGTCGTTGATCTCCTTCAGGCGGTCGAGATTGAGGACCGCGACCGCGCCGCCGACGCCGTGGCGGTCGGCCGCGAGCGCGCCCATCCTCTCCATGAGTCCCCGCCGGTTGGGAAGGCGGGTGAGCTCGTCATGTTGCGCCTGCCAACTCAGATCGGCCTCGACCGCCTTCCGCTTGGTGATGTCCTGGAAGATTCCCAGGACCGCTGCGGCCCGGCCCTGGCGATCCCCCAGCGGCACGGTGGAGATGGCGACGTCGATCATGTGCCCACGTCGGTGGCGCCGCTTAGTCTCCTGATCCAGCACATGGTCACCGTCGAGGGTGCGCGCCCGCAGTTCGTCATGCTCGACCTCATGGGCGAGGTCGAGAGTGGGCAGGCGGCGTCCGATCACCTCTTGCCCGCCCCACCCGAACAGCCGCTCGGCCGCGGGATTCCACACGATCGCGATCCCGGCAGCGTCGACCACCGTCATCGCCACAGGAGACTCGGCCACGACAGCGCGGAGGAGCTCGTGCTCCGAGAGGTCAGAACCAAACATCACCGGGTGGAGCACCTCGCTCGGCAAGTCGTTGGCCGCGGATTCGGCATGAGCGACCATGGGGCTGAGCCTACCGGACCGCACTCCGCACGCCGCCCCACGCGACCGGCTTGTGACGAGACCGTGAGCGCCACGTGCGGAGCGCCTTCGGGGCCGACCGGGCAGGTTGTCAAGGATCCAGCCCAGCCGGAAGGAAGTGCTCCCTCGGCTTCCTATCATCGGCGTGTGCCCGCCGCATACCCGCTGCGAACGAAAAGGTTGACACTGCGGCCATTTGACGCGTCAGATGCCGACGATCTGCTGGCTTACATGTCCCGCGCCGACGTCTGCCGCTATCTCTACCCGGAGCCCATACGGGACCAGAGCGAGGCCCAGGCGATGGTCCTGCGGAAGATGGACGCGGCTCGGATCGTCGAGGAGAATGACTCCCTGTTCCTGGCCGTGGTCCTGGAGGAGGTAGGCCAGGTCATCGGCGACGTCATGCTCCGCTACCTGAGCCAGACCCACCGCCAGGGCGAGATCGGGTACGTCTTGAACCCAATGTACGCCGGAAGAGGACTCGCCACCGAAGCTGCGCGGGTGATGCTGAGGATCGGCTTCGAGGAGCTGGGACTGCACCGGATCATCGCTCGTTGCGATGCCCGCAACCTCCGCTCGGTGGGAGTCATGGTGCGCCTTGGCATGTCCCGTGAGGCCAACTTCATCGAGAACGAATTCGTGAAGGGGGAATGGACCGATGAGCTGGTCTATTCCATAAGAGAGGTGGACTGGCGAGATCGCGGGTGAGCGGCCCCAAACGGCTGGCCGCAACACCCTTGCATGCTCTCCAGCACCGGGAAGTCCATCCCGCCCGCTCCCACCAGAGAGCGGGCGGCAACGGTCAGAGCGAGAGGTCGTCGTAGATCGAACGATGGCCCCTGAGCATCCGGTGGCGCTCATCCGGGTGCACCATCTCCGACACGCGCTGGGGCCTTGTGCCCGGACCGTCCACCCGCCAGTCCCTCCGCGGCGCCCTCGCCTGGCGACCACGACGCGCGGCTGGCGCCCTGGCCTGGGTCCCCCGAGAGGAGGCTGCGGGCCGGCTCCGGTGGGGACGCCTCCCGCGCTCTCGCGGAGCGATCGAGCGCTGGAAAGCCAGAAAACCCGCTCGGGCGGCGTCCGGCGCCCGGGCGGTGAACTCCCGGAACGCGAAGCGGAGACCGCGCCCCAGGGTGTCCTTGTACAGCGCCAGAAAGAGTAGGGCGGCAGTCAGCAGCACCACCAGCGCCCAGCCCAAGACGGTGCCGTGGAGGCGGGCCTGCGAAGCCCTCGCTCTGCTGGCCGCCAGAGCTCTGGCGCGTGCCGTCTGGTAGGCCAACTCCTGCGCGCGGAGCTTGGGGATCTGGGGCGCGTAGGCCAGGATGCCATTGGCCACTCCCTGCGCCAGGGCCTCGCGGAAGGCCGGCTGCGCGAGCAGCTCAGAGTCCTTCTGATTGCTCATGAAGCCCGACTCGATGGTCAGGGTGGGCATGGTGGCGTGGACCCATAGGCGTGGCAGGGGCTGTACGCCACGGTTGCCCATCCCGTAGGAAGCGATCGTCTTGCCCATGGCGGCATCGACTGCGGTCGCGAAGGCGGAGTCCCAGGAATGGGGAGTGAAGACCGTGACCCCTTCCAAGCTCTGGGTGGTCCAGTCGTTCACCCACAGGCTCACGAACACATCCGCGTGGTTGCGCTCCGCCACAGCCTCGGCCTGGGGGATGCTGACGAAGACATCGCTGGTTCGGCTCATCACCACCTTCACCCCCTGAGCCTCCAGCAGCTTGCGCAGGTCCAGGCCCACGCTGAGGGTGACGTTCTTCTCCTTCAGCCCGTTGTAGGGGGAGATGGCCCCGGGGTCGTAACCGCCATGACCCGGGTCGATGGCGACCACGTAGGGCTTGGGTGGCTTCAGAGGAGCGGCGGCTACCCGGGCATGCTTGGATGCCAGAACCGTCCCGGATAGGAGCACGACCAAGAGGCCGAGTCCCAGGGCCAGGGCGACGACGTGGAGAGGACGAATTGGCCCGGTGCGCATGGCGCTGGGGGCAGTATAGGCATCCTCAGAGGCTCGGCGGGAAGAAAACGGACCTCGCGGGGCCCGCGGCGCAACGCGATCGGCGCCGGAAGGTGCCGCCGGAGCGGGCACAGCCCCGGCCGAGCGCCAGACCTGGACCCTGATCACGTCCGGCACGAGGTCGCTCCGGTGACCTCTCAGGACGGTGCGCGGGTCCGTACGGGACAGGGCCGGTGGCGTTAAGAGGTTTCTCACGCTGCTTCCATGAGCCACTTAGATGCACCAGACAGACTGGGCCCGAGAATCGGCAGGCCAACTCTCGGAGGGATACATGGGCGCCACTTGCGTCGTAACCGGGTCCGCGGGCTTCATCGGGGCCCGCCTCACTGAGCGACTTCTGGACGAGGGCTTGGAGGTGATCGGCATCGACGCCTTCACCGACGCCTACGACCAGGCCGAGAAGTGGGCCCGCGCCGCCCGCCTCCAGCGGCATCCCGGCTACCGGCACCTGACCGGGGACCTGGCCACGATGTCCTTCGACACCTGCCTTCGCGGCGTGACCACCATCTTTCATCTGGCGGGGCGTGCCGGGTCCCGCGCCAGCTTCGAGCACGCTCCCAAGTACATCCACGACAACGTGGCGGCCACCGCACGCCTCCTCGAAGGTGCCCGCCGGGCGCCGTCCGTTCGCCGGCTCGTCTACGCCTCGTCGTCCTCGGTGTACGGCGAATTGGCGGCCCCACGACGCGAGGACGACGAGCCGGCGCCGATCTCGCCGTACGGGGAGACCAAGCTCGAGGCCGAGCGCCTCTGCCGGGCCGCCTCAAGAGCCGGCGACGTCGAGACGGTGGTGCTCCGCTACTTCACCGTTTACGGGCCCGAACAGCGTCCGGACATGGCCCTGCGCCGCTTCATCCAAGCCGCTCTCGACGGGAGAGCGATCGAGCTCTACGGAAGCGGGAGCCAGAGCCGCGACTTCGCCTATGTTGACGACATTGTCGACGCCACCCGGCGCGCCGCGGTGGCTGAGGCCGACGGGTTGCCCGTCAATGTCGGCTGCGGGGTCCGCGTCACGCTCTCGGCGGCCCTGGATCTGCTGGCCGAGGTGATAGGGGGTCGGCTGGTCGTCGAGCACAGGGCGGCCCCTCCCGGGGATGCCCAGCACGCCTGGGCGGACCTCACCCGAGCCACGACGCTGCTCGGCTTCCACCCCACTGTGGGCTTGCGGGAGGGGCTGGCAGCCGAGGCAGACTGGCTGCGTGCCAATGCCGCTCAGCGACAGCGGCTGGCCTGATCCGCCACCGGCTCCCTGGCCGGCCCGCCCGGCTCCGCGCTGGGGAACCGCGGCGGCAAGTGAGCGTCATGGGTCGGCCCCGCCCCGGGGCTCGCGCTGCGCTCGCTGAGCCGCGAGGCCCATCTCGAGTCCGCAACCGGTCAGGGAGCCGCCTTGGTAAGGAGCCGCAGTGCCCGCTCGGGGCAGGCCGCGACCGCCCGGCGGGCCCGCGCCAGCTGGTCTGAGCCCTCCGGGGGATCCGGGGCGATGACTGGGAACCCCCATTCGTCGAGGTCGATCTGTCGGGGCGCGATCAGGGCGCAGATGCCGTGCCCCTGGCACCGCAGCGGGTCGACCGAGAGGTGGGCCATCAGCGCCAGCGAGCTCCGGCCTCTTCGTTGGGAATGCGAAACACCGGAGCGTGGGCCGCACGGGCGCATGGGCCGCGCCGAATGTGTCGCTCGACGTCATCCTCGAAGACCGCCAGAGCATGGTGGAGAAGTAGCACCGCCCCATCCGGATGATGGCAGGCGCCTCGGCCAGTGACAGTGGCCGACCTGCGCAACAGCAGGCGCACCTCGCGGCGGCTGGCCCGGCCCAGGGCCAGGGTGGACATCGCCTCTGCCAGCCGCGGCAGCCCGAAGGCACAGGGGCCGCACTGGCCCGCGCTCTCACCGGCGAGATAGGCGAGCAAGCGCGCGGTCTCGGCCAGGCCGCACGCCTCCCACGGCAGGATTCCGACCAGCCCACAGCCCAATGACAGCCCCTCGCTGGCCAATTGATCACGAGCCAGCCTCAGATCCCAGGCCCTTCCGCCGTCCACCCAGCGGCCCGC
This sequence comes from bacterium, assembly GCA_021795235.1. Classification (GTDB taxonomy): domain Bacteria; phylum Chloroflexota; class Dormibacteria; order Aeolococcales; family Bog-877; genus AG-12. The sequence goes on along the minus strand of JAJYPP010000076.1, from coordinate 3,025 downwards.
GTACCCGCCCAGGAGCACCGCGCGCGGAGGGGTGCTCAGGGCCCCGCGGTCGCGGAGAAGCGAGCCCACGGTCACGGCGCCCCCGACCTCGAAGACCCGAGGCCCCGCTGGGCCGGCACCGGCCAGGGTCACCAGACTCGAGCCTGGCGAACCGCTGGTGCCGGCCAGCCTGAACCACCGCGGCCCCCGCCTCGCGATCAGCGCCAGGTGACCCATGGTCTCAGCGTTCAGAAGCAGGGTCGGCCGGCCGTGAATGCCGGCCCGAGCCGCCCGCCGGTCGGTCAGCGGCCTGGCGTCGCCGTCCTCCAAGAAGTGGATGATGGCGCTGGACTCCCCGGCGACGTAGCGTGGGGGCCCGCAGGAGATGTCCGCGCGCGGCTCCGCCAGGCGGGCGCGGCGGCGCTCCTCTAGTGCCCGCACCAGCCCGGCGATGGCGTCACTGGACTCGCGGTGGACATGGACCATGATCTGGTCCGCGCCCACGGCGGCCGCGGCCACCGCCGCTCCGTCGAGGACGAGGTGTGGTCGCAGCGCCAACAGCGTGCGATCCTTGCGACTGGCCGGCTCGCTCTCGGACCCGTTGACCACCACCAGGGGTCGGGCCGCCCGTTCGACCACCGCACGCATCTTGGCAGCCGTGGGAAAGCCGGACCCGCCGCGGCCCTGGAGCCCGCTCTCCTTCACCTGCTCGCGGATGCGGGCCGCATCGCCCAGGTCGGGAAGCGGGCCGAGGCGATCCAGGTGCTCAGGCAGCGACTCCATCCCGGCCGAGCGGCCAGGACCGGCCAGGATCCGGCTACCCGGTTCGCCCACGCCCGCCACCACCTGGGCGGGGCTGCCCACCGACGCGCCGGGCGCGAGAAGCGTCGGCGGCTCGCCCGCGGTCAGCGGGGACGGGCGCAGCGCGCTCATGCCCGGGGCCACTGGGGAGCGGTATCTGGATCACCGCCACCGTGGTTCGGTTCGGGCCCATTGGTGTCATTTCGCTGGGCGGCCAGTCGCGTCCCCACCATTGCCAGCAGGGCGGCTCCCGTAATCGCGTACATCGGGCGCAGAGCGGCGGTGTCGCTGCCGGCCAGGACGCTGTGCAGCCAGGCCAGCGCCACCCCCCCGAGCGCCAGTCGATGAATCGCCAGCCAATGACTCCCGGCGAACCGACCGGCTGCCCCAGCCGATATCCCGACGGCCGCCCCCACATACAACCCCAGGGTGCCCAGGCCCACGGCCAAGGGGCGGTAGGTGGCCCGGCCGGGGATGAGGGTCCCGACCCACCCCACCCCGGCATACCGATCGAGGGCGAAGACGACCACGTGGCCCGCCACCAGGATGACCGCGGCCACCGCCAGCGCCACGTGGAGACGCAGCAGGACGGCCGGGTGCAGCACGGGTCGGCGCCACCTCCAGGGATGGCGGAACCAGGTCCCGACCAGGGCCAGGGCGACGATGTCCAGGTAGGTGGCCAGGCCCAGCCCCCGGCCCAGAATCCAGGGCATCATGCGGTCTTGAAGGGCCGGAGCCGCCAGGGTGGCAACGACCACGCCAACGACCGCCCCCGCCAGGGCGGACAGCGCGGTGACCGCGCGGAACCGTGTGCGGCGGCCGCGAGCGCCCAGACCGGCCTTGGAGCTCAAGCGGCCCTCCAGGTGAGGTACCCAGCCATCGCCGCGGAGATGCCCAGAGCGCCGCCGTCACTGATCCAAAGAGCCGCAAGTCCCAGCCGGTCGGCGAAACGGCCCACCGCTGGCAGCCCCTCCAAGAAGAGCGTCTTGCTCCAGACCTCGGCGACCGCCGGATCATCGTCGATGACCGTCACCGCTCGAAGACCAGAACCCCCCGGCAGGCCCGTGCGGGGGTCGACCAGGTGATGAACCGGCGTGCCCGCCGCCTCCCAATGGCGCAGCCGGATCGACGACGTGGCGCACGCCCGATCCGTGAGTTCCAGCACCGCCACCGGAGAGCTGCCGCCAAACGGATCCTCGACCCCGACCCGCCAGGCACCGCCTTCCGGAGAGCGCCCCGCGCAGTAACAATCACCCCCAGCCTCGACCAGATGGTCCACGGCCGCGTCTCGCAGCCTCTGGCTCGCCCAACGGACCGCCAAGCCCTTGCCGATCCCGCCCAGATCGACGCCGTGGCCGCCCAACAACACGGCCTGACGTGCCGGGTCGAATCGTGGTTTCCAGGGCGGCAGGGGTTGGCGCGGGCGCGGAGAGGCCCCTCCGGTGGCGACCGGGCCGGCTCCGAATGGCAGCGAGTGGTCGTAGCCCATGCGACTCAGGTCGGCCAGGATTCGCGGGTCGAATCGCCCCTTGGTCAAGCGGTAGGCGCGGTAGGCCTCCTCGAGGGCGCAATAGCATCGGAACGGCACCTCATGCCAGCGGTCGGGCTCGGCATTTGCCCGCATCAACCCACTGGTGGGGACGAACCGGGTGCAGCTGGCCTCGACCTGATCGAAGACAGCCAGAGCCCGCGCCACCGCTCGCTCCACGGCGGGGCGGTCGCCACTCGCCAGCGCCCGAACGGTGACGGTGCTGGCCATGGCGCGGCTCTCCCCGGAGACCTCCTCGGCCAGCCCGCCGTCAGGGGGCGGCAACCCCGGAGGCTCCGGTGGTGGCGTGAACCGCCGGGGCCGCTGGCAGCGGAGCCAAGGCGGCGCCGGCGGACTTGGCAATCTGGCGTTCATCGGAGTCGATCCCCTGTTGCAGCTTCAGTAACCGCGCCTGGCTCCTGGCCCACGCCGACTGGGCCGGACTCGGCGCCGCTCCTCGGCCACCCGTGTTGGGGGTCGCCGAGGCCGCCCAGGCCACCGCCGACACGGTCGCCGCCGCGGTGGCCGCCGCCGTCACCCACGGAGTGATGTGCCGGCGCAGGGTGCGGCGCCAACGCTCACTTCGGGCCGCCGCCGCGTGGAGATCAGCTGTCGCCGCCACCCCCGCCTCCAGAGTCGTCGGAGGACGACCCACTGGCGCCGGTGGTGGTGTGGACCGCCGGCGCGGCCGTGGGCGCGGCCGCGGCGCGCTGGCGG
>JAJYPP010000019.1 GCA_021795235.1 bacterium | reverse complement strand
CCGCCCTTGCCCTGGGTGAACCACGGCTCGCCCCGGATCACCACCCGCCGGTAAACCTCACGCATGGCGGTGGACCACTCCTCCCCCAAAGCCCAGAGCAGCGGGAAGGTCCCTGGGTCCGCGATCCTTGCCTCCGCCGTGACCTGGTCACTCACACTGCTTCAGTCCTCCCAGAACACGAGTTTTGAGCGTCTGGGCTGAGCGCTGCCCATAGAGGCGCTCTGGGAAGCTGATCACCACCGATGGCATGCCGCGAACTAGATCGGCCTCCCCGGAGCAAGAGCTGTCCTCGTCCTCACCGGTAACCTCACGCTGCGCCCACCTGCCCCTTGGCCGATACTGGCCAACCGCGCTCTCAACTGCTCACAACCCGTAGCGACTTTCGCAATCTGAGACCACCCTGGCACCAGCGCCCTGGAGATGGCGCTGGTGCGGGGCGGCCCCGGGCGGCATGGTCCTCCCGGTCGGCCGCAAGTGCGGACGCTGGGTTCATGGTTGCGTTCTTCCCCCAAGGGGACTGCGAGTACGTCCGGCGGTGACGTGGATGGAACGCCCGACCGCAAGGCTCAGGGCGGGGCTCCGGTCTCCACTCCTGGTGGTGAGTCCGTACCTTTAGGATCTGGCAGGTGTCAAGGCCTCAATTGGAGTCAAGGATGGGGTTGCGAACAGTTGCACGTATGGTGAGCTATAATGAGCGGAGATGAACTTCAGGGAGGGGTGGCCACTGTACAAAACCTCCGTGACTGGCCGGACATAGCCAGCCAAAGCGGTGTAGTTGACGCCGCGGCCCTGTTCGTTCTCGGGCCGTCCTCGGACGGTACAGGCGACGGCTCGGATGCTCGGACTACCGGGCACCTGGGGAGTGGACGTAAGACCAGCGCTTCGGCGCGGGCGGTTCGCGGTGAGGCCAGAACCGAACCCACCAATGGGGGAGGAACCCCGCGAGGGGTGCCACAGCTGTGGGCTTACTAAAGTTCACGCAGCGGCAACGGATTGCCCAAGCAGACAGACATGGCTCTCGGCGACTGCCACCTGCAGCGCAAGCCACACTTGGACCACGAATGTGGCCTGGGGCCTGGGGCCTGGGTGGAGCCAGGCCCGAAACCGACCGGAGCTGGTTGTGACCTCTGACCAAGAGGTTGTCATCGGAACTGCCGGGCTGACCAGGGAGGCCGTGGTCCGGGTTGCCCGGAGTGGTGCTCCCGCCCGGATCTCCGAGGAGGCGGCGACCGCCATGGCTGCCGCCCGCTCCCTGGTGGAGTCCGTGGGAACCGGCTCCACTCCTGTTTACGGGGTCTCCACCGGATTTGGCCTGCTGGCCAACACCTGGATCCCGGCGGACCGGCGTTCCGATCTCCAACACGCCCTGATCCGTTCTCACGCCGCGGGGATGGGAAGCCCGGTGGAGACCGAGGTGGTCCGCGCCATGATGCTGCTGCGAGCTCGCAGCCTCTGCCTGGGGTTCTCGGGAAGCCGCCCGGTCATAGCCTTGGCCCTGGTCGATCTGCTCAACGCGGGGATAACCCCGGTCGTGCCTGAGCACGGTTCCCTGGGTGCCAGCGGCGACCTGGCCCCTCTGGCGCACATGTCACTGGTCCTGATGGGTGAGGGACGGGCGGAGCTGCCGGACGGCCGGGTGGTGGACGGAGAGGAGGCGCTGCGGGTGGCCGGACTGTCCGCCACCCAGCTGGAGGTGAAGGACGGCCTCAGCCTAATTAACGGCACCGACGGCATGCTCGGGATGCTGGTACTGGCACTGGCCGACCTCGACACCCTCTTGGTGACCGCGGACATCGCGGCCGCGCTCAGCACCGAGGCCCTGCTCGGCACCGACCGCCCCTTCCTGGAGGAGTTGCACGCGATCCGGCCCCATCCGGGCCAGGTGGCCAGCGCCGCCAACCTGCGCCGCCTGCTGGCCGGCTCCGAGGTGCGGGCGTCGCACGTCGAGTCAGCGCATCTGGTTCAGGACGCCTACTCGATCCGCTGCGCACCCCAGGTCACGGGGGCGGCCCGGGACACCTGGCGGTTCGCAACCGAGGTCGCGGATCGCGAGCTTCGATCCGCCGTCGACAACCCCGTCGTCCTGGCAGATGGCCGGGTCGAGTCCACCGGAAATTTCCACGGCGAGCCGCTGGCTTTCGCCTGCGACTTCCTGGCCATAGCCGCGGCCGAGGTGGGAGCCATCGCGGAACGCAGGGTGGATCGGATCCTGGACCCGGTTCGCTCCCAGGGACTGCCTCCATTTCTGGCGGTCGAACCGGGTGTCAACTCCGGCCTCATGATCGCCCAATACACGGCTGCCGCCATGGTGGCCGAGAACCGACGGCTGGCCCAGCCCGCCAGCGTCGACTCCATCCCCACCTCGGGGATGCAGGAGGATCACGTCTCGATGGGATGGGGGGCCGCCCGCAAGCTGCGTCGAGTGGTGGACAACCTCTCCCGGGTGCTGGCGGTGGAGTTGCTGGCCGCGTCGCGCGGGATCGAATACCGCAGGCCACTGGCGCCCGGCCCCGCCGGCCTCGCGGTCAGCCGCTTGGTCCTCGAGCTGGGAGGCTCCACCGGCCCGGATCGATTCCTCAGCCCGGAGCTGGAGGCGGTCGCCGCCGCGGTGCGCTCGGGCAAGATTAGGGAAGTGGCAGAGTCGGCAGTGGGAGATCTGGCATGAGTGGCCCGCGGCCGGTCAGAGCCCCTAGGGGCACGGAGATCAGCTGCAAGGGCTGGCCTCAGGAGGCCGCCATGCGGATGCTGATGAACAACCTCGACCCCGAGGTTGCCGAGCATCCGGACCAGCTGGTCGTCTACGGAGGCTCGGGCCGGGCGGCCCGCTCATGGGACGCCTTCGATGCCATCGTCCGCACCCTGAAGTCACTGGAGGGAGACGAGACCCTGGTGGTGCAGTCGGGCAAGCCGGTGGGGGTCTTCCGCACCCACGAATGGGCCCCCCGGGTGCTCATCGCCAATGCCAATCTGGTCCCCAACTGGGCGACCCCGGAGGAGTTCCGGCGCCTGGAGGCGGCCGGCCTGACCATGTACGGGCAGATGACGGCGGGCTCCTGGATATACATAGGCACCCAGGGAATCCTCCAGGGAACCTACGAGACCTTCGCGGCCGTCGCCGCCAAGCGTTTCCAGGGCTCGCTCGAAGGGACGGTGACCCTCACCGCCGGCCTCGGCGGGATGGGCGGAGCCCAGCCTCTGGCGGTGACCATGAACGGGGGGGTGGCCCTCTGTGTGGAGATCGACCCTGAGCGCATTCAGAGACGCCTGGATCACCGCTACCTCGACACCTGGGCCAGGGACCTCGACCAGGGGCTGGAGCTGGCGGAACGCGCCAGGACGGAGCGGCGCGCGCTCTCGATCGGGATCCTGGGCAACGCCGCCGAGATCGTCCCGGAGATAGTGGCGCGTGGCTTCCCCATTGAGGTGGCGACCGATCAGACGCCCGCCCACGACCCTCTCATGTACCTTCCCGCCGGGCTGACCCTGCCCGAGGCTACCGACCTGCGCCTGGAGGATCCCGACGACTACATCCGTCGCAGCCGCGAGAGCATGGCGCGGCACGTCGAGGCGCTGGTGCAGCTGATGGACAGGGGAGCCGAGGTCTTCGATTACGGCAACAGCCTGCGTGCGGAGGCGGAGCTGGGTGGCTATCAGCGTGCCTTCGACTACCCCGGCTTCGTACCCGCCTACATCCGGCCCCTCTTCTGCGAGGGACGCGGGCCATTTCGATGGGCCGCCTTGAGTGGCGATCCCAACGACATCCTGGCCACCGACCGGGCGGTCCTGGAAGAGTTTCCCGAACACGAGGCGCTCGGAAGGTGGATCCGGATGGCCGAGGAGCGAGTCGCCTTCCAGGGCCTCCCCGCCAGGATCTGCTGGCTCGGGTACCGGGAGCGCGACCGGCTGGGCTTGCGCTTCAACGAGCTGGTCGCCAGGGGGGCTGTCGCCGCGCCGATCGTGATCGGTCGCGATCACCTCGACTCGGGGTCGGTCGCCTCGCCGTACCGGGAGACGGAGTCGATGCGCGACGGCAGCGACGCCATCGCGGACTGGCCCTTGCTGAACGCTTTGCTCAACTGCGCCAGCGGTGCGACCTGGGTCTCCATCCACCATGGCGGGGGGGTCGGGATCGGAAGGTCGATCCACGCCGGCCTGGTGGCGGTGGCGGACGGAACCGAGTTGGCGGCCGAGAAGCTCTCCCGCTGCCTCACCAACGACCCCGGGACCGGGGTGATGCGCCATGCGGATGCGGGCTATGAGATCGCTGTTGAGGTGGCCCGCGAGCGCGGCCTCCGGGTCCCCATGGCAGAGGCGTAGTGCGCCTCTTCCTCCTGGAACTCGCCTGGACCCCCCACGGGCTGGAGCGCAGAGTCCTCCTCCAGGAGTCGGAGGGCCGGATCCGGGAGCTGACCCCCCTGGGTGAGCGAGCCGCACCGCAGGGGGCGGTTGTCTGCTCTGGACTCACGATCCCCGGACTGGCCAACGCCCATTCCCACTGCTTCCATCGCGCCCTGCGGGGTAGGACGGAGGGTCGGCAGGCGCCCGACTTCTGGTCGTGGCGCGACCGGATGTACCAGCTGGCCGGCCGGCTCACCCCGGAGTCGTTCCACCGCCTGGCTCTAGCAACCTTCGGGGAGATGGCCCTGGCCGGCATCACCACCGTGGGAGAGTTCCATTACCTGCACCACGACCAGGACGGCACTCCCTACCCCCAGTTGGAGATGGAGGCCGCCCTCATCGCCGCCGCCGACGAGGCGGGGATAAGGCTGACCCTGCTAGACACCTGCTACCTTCGTCCCGGCTTCGAAGGGGGGCCGCTGGAGGGCTCGGCCACCCGATTCAGTGACGGCGACCCCACCGCCTGGGTGCGTCGGGTCGAGCGTCTCCCCGAGGGGCCCAACCTCAAGATTGGAGCCGCCGCCCACAGTGTGCGCGCCCTGGACGAGGGCGGGCTCCGGGTGGTCGCGGCCTGGGCCCGGGAGAGGGGGGCGCCTCTGCACCTGCATCTCTCGGAGCAGGTGGCCGAGAACGAGGCCTGCCTGCGCGCGACCGGGCGCACTCCGACCGCCCTGCTGGCTCAATTGGGGGTTCTGGGCCCGGCCACGACGGCGGTGCATGCGATTCACCTCAGCGACCAGGACATCCGCTCTCTGGGCGGCTCCGGGACCGGCGTCTGCATCTGCCCCACCACCGAGCGCGACCTGGCGGACGGCGTCTGCCCGGCGCGGGCACTGGCGGACGCGGGTACCCCGCTCAGCCTGGGGACGGACAGCAACTCTGTGGTCGACCTCTTCGAGGAGGCGCGGGCGGTTGAGCTCGACCAGCGCCTGGTCGCCCACCGGCGCGGCCTCCACTCCGCCGAGGAACTGCTGGCGGCCGCCACCTCCGGCGGAGCCAGGGCGCTGGGCTGGGACGCCGGAGTGCTGGAGCCGGGGATGCTGGCGGACTTCGTGACTCTGGACCTGGAAACCCCGCGCCTGGCCGGGGCAGGGGAGCAGGCCCTGGTGCCGCGGGTGATCTATGGGGCCTCGCCCGCGGACGTGCGCTGGGTGGTGGTCGGCGGCGACACGGTGGTCAAGGACGGCCGCCACATCCGCCTGGGCGCGGTGGGATCGCTGCTCTCCCAGGCGCTCTCGGAAGTGTCGGTCACGTGAGGGCGCTGCTCAACGTCGGCCGGCTGCTCAGCCCCCACCATCCGGTGCGCACGAAGGTGGACGTGCTCATCTCCGGTGACCGAATCGACTCGGTGGTGCCGGCCGGGACGAGCTCCGGCTACGAAGAGGAGTTCGACTGCGGTGGGCGCCTTCTCACCCCGGGCCTGATTGACGCCCACAGCCATCCGATATATCTCAGGCCTCGGCTCGAGGAGGTCGACCTGCGCTCGTCCGGCGCCAGCTACTCTGACATCGCCAAGGCGGGCGGAGGGATCAACGCCACCGTGCGAGAGACCAGGCGAGCGCCCTGGGGGGAGCTGGAGGCAGCCGCCAGGTACCGGTTTTCGAGATGGTTAGAGCAGGGGACCACCACCCTGGAGGCAAAGACCGGCTACTGGCTCGACAGGGATGGCGAACTCGGCGGGGTCGCCCTGCTCCAGCGGCTGTCCGAAGACGACAGCCTGCCGCATCTGGTGATCACATACCTGGCTGCCCACGAGGTGCCGTCCGAGTACCGCGGCAACCGTGAGGACTACCTCCGCGCCGTCGGGGACTGGTGCCCGGCCGCCGTCGCCGCCGGAGCCATTTTCGGCGACGTCTTCTGCGACCAGGGGGCCTTCACGGCGGAGGAGTCGGAGGCGATCCTGCGGGCAGAGCGCGCCGCCGGCCTCAAGCTGCGCCTGCACGCGGATGAGATCGGCCTGTCCGGTGGCTCCCGGCTCGCCGCCAGGCTCAAGGCGGTCTCGGCAGACCACCTGCTGCAAATCGGGGAAGAGGAGATCCAGGCGCTGGCCGCCGCGGGGACGGTGGCGACCCTGTGCCCGGTCACCGCGCTGAACATGGGCAAGCTTCCTCCCGCGCGAGCGCTGCTGGACAGGGGGGTTACGGTGGCTCTCGGGACCGACCACAATCCCGGTACCTCGGGAACGACCCAGATGAGCCTCATCGTCTATCTCGCCATCACCGAGCTCCAAATGACGGTGGCGGAGGCTCTGGCCGCCGCCACCTCGGGGGGGGCGCGGTCACTGGATCTTGGCGACCGCGGAGCCATCCTCCCGGGCCAGCTGGCGGACCTGGCCCTTTGGGAGGCGGATCACGAGGGGGCGTTCGCATGGGAGCCGGGGCTGCGAGCGAGTGCCGTCTGGCGAGCGGGGCGGCTGGTCGCTACCGCCGCCTGACTCTCAGGACGCGGATCCGGCCTGGATCCACGATCTTGGGGGTGCCCAGATGGGCTCGGGCACACGTGCTGGCCAGGTCGGCCGACCCATGAACCGACGACCCCACCACCAGGATGGCCTCGCCGCCCGGTCGCAGCAGGGGGCTGACCAGTGGAAGCAGGCGCGGCAGCGGCGCCGCCGCCCTGGAGACCACCACGTCCGCCCGAGGGTGGGCCGGGTCGCGGCCCAACTCGAGAGCCTCGCGAGCCTCAACCGTCACGGCCGACAGCCCCAGCTCGCTCACGCAGGAGCGCAGGAAGGCGGCCTTGGACTGGGTCCTCTCCACCAGCACGAACCTGACCTGTGGCATCAGCAGGGCCAGGGGGATGCCGGGGACCCCGCCTCCGCTGCCCAGGTCCACCACCAGCTCGCCGGACCGCCAGGGGCGTAGCGGCACCAGGCTCAACGACTCCTCGATGTGGCGCTCCCACGCCTTGTCCCGAGCGACCCTGGTCAGGTTCCGGGTGTCGCCGGCGAGGTAGAGGAGTTCGAGGTATGTCTCCAGGCGCCGCCGGGTCTGCTGGTCCAGCTCCACCTCGCTCTTCCGCTCCATCGTGGGGATCAGACTAATGGGCCTGGTCCGGGAGCAACCGCGGTTGCCCGTTTGACACAGCGGCGCTGGGATCGGTAGCGTCAGCGCCATGCTCAATGCCGCTTCCGGTTCGCGCGTCCAGGCGCCGGTGCTGTCCGACCTCATCCCGGGGGAGCGGGTCAGGGACCTGCTCGTCGTCTTCGGGTTTGCGGCGGCGATCGGGGTGTGCGCCCAGGTTGCGATCCGCTTGCCGTTCACCCCGGTACCGATCACGGGTCAGACCTTCGCGGTCCTGCTGGGCGGCCTTGCGGTCGGCACCAGACGGGCCCTGGCGGGGACTGTGCTCTACCTGGCGCTCGGCCTGGTCGGAGTTCCCTGGTTCGCCGCCGGAGCCGGCGGATTCGCGGTCCTCACAACCCCCAGCTTCGGATACATCGTCGGCTTCGTGTTCGCCGCAGCCCTCCTGGGCTGGCTCGCCAGCCGCCGGCTGGACCGGCGTCCACTCACCGTCCTGGCGGCGATGGTGGCCGGCGATCTGGTCATCTACCTGTTCGGCGCCACCTGGCTAGCGGTTGACCTGCACCTCACAGCCGCCTCCGCGATCGCCCTGGGAGTCACCCCATTCCTCATCGGCGACGCCCTCAAGACCCTGGTGGCGATGGGCCTATTCCCCACGGCCTGGAAGCTGCTGGGCAGCCGCGACGCCTCCGCTCAGTAGAGGCCCAGCTCCAGCTTCACCTCGTCGCTGGCCATCGTGTGGGGATCCCACGGCGGGTCCCAGACAAGGTCCACCGTCACATCCTTGATGCCGGGCAGGAACTGAGTCACGGAGTGGACCTGGGATTCGATCATGGGACCGAGCGGACAGTAGGGGCTGGTCAGGGTGAGCCGGACAGTGGTGTCACCGTCCTCGGCCACATCCACTCCGTACACCAGGCCCAGGCTGACGATGTCCAGTCCGAGCTCGGGGTCGATCACCTCCCGCAGCGCGTCCTCGACATCCTCGGGCCGCAGCACGGGAGAGGTGGCACCAGCCGGACGCTCCGGCTCGGTGGTTGGACTCTGATCCTCAGCCATTGACCTTCTCCAATCCGGCTTCCAATGCCGTCCATGGCAGCATCGCGCACTTGATCCTGGCCACGTAGCGGCGAACGCCGGTCAGCGCCTCCAGATCCCCCATCTCCCCCAGCTCGCCGGGATCGCGGCCCTCGACGAGCAGGCCCCGAAACCTCTGGATGAGATCACGAACCTCCGCGAGGCTCTTCCCGTCTATCTCCTCAGCCATCATGGAGGCGGACGCCATCGAGATCGAGCAGCCCTGTCCCTCGAATCCCACCGCCTCCAGTCGGCCGTCGCGCAGCCGCAGGCTGATGTCCACCTCGTCGCCGCAGAGGGGGTTGTGGCCATGCTCCTTGGCGTCGGAGGGCGTCACCAGACCGTGATGTCTCGGATGTCGGTAATGGTCGAGAAGGATCTCCCGAAAGAGCTCATCATCGACGGCCGCATCTGGAGCAGACATGCCTCCATCCTACGCCGTGAGCAAAAAGCAGCAGGGCCGGACTCAGTCCGGCCCTGCTCATCGTTCGGGTGATCAAACAAGGACCTCGGGCTCTGGACCACAGGTGAGGGGCTGCGCTACGCGACAGTCAGTTCACCTGGTTGACCAGCGCCTCCAAAGAGTTCAGGTCCCCGCCGAGATCCTCAGTCGGCACCCTCAAGGGTGAGAGTCGGCTGTATATCATCGGCCATGGGCATTCCCTCCTTTTTTTTGAGTGCCGCCGGTGGTCCGGCGGCCGGATGGCGCTGTCAGTGAGAATTCTGCCACACTCCGTCGGCGCCTGGGAACCACCTCCCGCGAGCGGGGAGAACGGGAGGGCCGAGACCTAATTCAGCACCACAGCCATCTGGGCGTAGCTGGAGTAGGCACCCTCGAAGGTGGCAAGGGGAACCCACCGCAGCGGTCCCGTGTAGGGGGCCCCTGAGCTGGTCTGGTCCCAGGGGTTGTCGATGAGGATGGCGTTCACCCCGATGCCCACGACCATGACCGAGTGCTCGTGCGGGCCCGCCCAGGGCCAGGAGTCGTGGCCGTTGCTCAGAAAGGTCGGGGTGTAGTGCTGGAAGTTGAATGAGACCCAGGCCTGCACCGGGTGTCCCTCCTCCAGATACAGCTCGAGTTGAGTCATGCTTATGCCCTCTCCGGCCGCCAAAACCTGGGCGCCGAAGGCTCGGGCCGCCTTCACCACCGCGCCGTAGTAGGCGCCGGGCTCGTATCCGGCCGCCTCCGGGCCATTGGGCGGGCCTATGAAGTTCTGCATGGGGTCCCCACTGGTGTAGCTGGGACCGATCCCGGGGACGTTCCGGTCGACTCCCTCAGCGCCAAGGATGTCGTTCTGGCTCTGAACGTTGTTGCCTTGGAGCAGGATCCCCTGGTGGGCGAGGGCCATCTCAAGGGCGGCCTCCTCGCAGTCCATGCCGTAGGCCTGAGGGGAATAGGGGACGTTCCCGACCACGATGCTGCCGCTGCTGCGCAGGCTGTCAACGGCGACGGCCTGCGCCTGCTCCGGGCCCCCGAGATAGCTGGCGATCTCAACTGTGAAGGTGTAGGTGGCAGCCGCCCAGCCCTGGGTCGAGACAGGCAGGCTGGCCTGGCTGGTCCAGCCCTGGCTCAGCTCTCGGGCCGCCGCCCCACCCGACTGCACAAAGTAGGCATATGCCGGCGAGTCGACGGCTGGGCACTGGGGGGCCGCGGTCACCACCACCGGAGCTGAGACCAGGCCCGGGTTGGGAGACACCGACACCGAAACGCCGGTGCAGGGCGGGGGGATGACCTGGGTGTCAGCCGCTCCCAGCTGCTGTTGGTAGACGCCGCTCTCCGAGCCCACCCAGGCCAACAGCTGGTAGCCGCCGGCGGTCCAGTCGGCGGATGGGTAGGCGTAGCTGGAGTCGGTCGACCCGCTCACAGCCAGTGACCACGACAGCTGGCCGGGGGCCCGGTACCAGTAGCTGTAGTAGGGAGTGGCTCCGGAGGGGCAGTCGCTCTGAACGCTGACCGTGATCACCGAGCCCATCGCCGCCTGGGTTGGCGCCGAGAGCAGAGAGTCCGAACATGGCTGAACCTCCGGGCCGCCCGCCACCGCCACCGCCGGCTGGAAGTAACCGAACACGTCGAGGATGGCAGCGGCCGAACCCTGGTTGTTGTACAGAGAGAGGTTGCCCAGCTGGTTCAAGGGCGAGATCGCGAGGTTCGCCACCGTCTCCCCCGGCTGCCAGTTCAGATCGGAGGTCGTGGGCGCGCCCCCGCTTGGGGACAGGGTGAAGAAGCTCGCCTGGGTGGTGTCGGTGGCGGTCAGGTTGGCCACCACCGCCGAAGCAGACGCGGCCACTGAGGACAGTCCGGCAACCTGTTCGGTGAGGGAGCCCTGAGGGCCGAGGGTCCCGGCGTTGACTCGGGTGTCGAGGATCCGGGTCGGCACGATCGGAACGAACAGCGATGCTCCCGCAACCGAGGTGGCGGAGGCTGTGAAGTATCCGTCGACGTCGACCACCAGGTTGGTGTTGCCGGCCCAGTTGTAGGCAGCTATAGCTCCGCCGGCTCCCAACGGCACCACCACCCTGTTGGCGACCGTGGATCCAGCCGTCCAGTTGAGGGTCGAGGTTTTGGGATTGGCCTGACCCGCCGGGTAGATGGACAGAAAACTGTTGGCGGTGGTGCCAACCGCGGTCACGTTCAACACCACCGCGGCGGCTCCAGAGCTCGGGATTCCGCCTTGGCCCGCAACCGCGACGTCCAGGGTCTGCTGCGGGCCCAGGGTCGAACCGGAGTAGGGCTCGCCACTGCCGGCGCGGGTGTCCGCGATCCGGCTCGGGGCGACCGGCACGTACTCACCCGACCCGGAACCAGAGGGCGGCGCGAAATAGCCCTGAAGATCGACGACCACCTCGGTCGCCCCACTCTGGTTGTAGATGGTCACGCCGCCATTGCCGAGGCTGACCAGCACCAGATTGGCCAGGGTTTCTCCCGCCGTCCAGTTGAGATTGGAGACCTCTGGACGGGCTGCCCCCTGCGGATACACGGAGAGGAAGCCTGCGGAGGTGGGGTCGGTCACGGTCACGTTGAGGACGACAGCTGAGGCGTCAGCCGGCACCGCGTCAGTTCCTGCTATCTGCAGAGCCATGGTCTGGCCCGGCCCCAGCGCTCCGCCCTGGCTGCGGGTGTCGAGGAGTCGGCGCGGAGAGAGCGGGAAGTAGGCAGCTCCGGCGGAGCTGGCGGCACTGACGCCCGAGACAAGCCCAACTCGCACACCCAGGGCGGCCAGCGCAAAGGCGACTAGAAGGTAGGCCGAGAAAGTGAGGGTGGTGCGGACAGGCTGGGGCCGGGAGGTGGTCATGCCACCTCAGCCGGACTCCGGGACCGGCCCGAGCACATCCAGGACCGGCGGGACGCAGGCATAGCGGAGGTTGGAGCTGAGCCCAGGGCGCCAAGAATCCCCCAGGGCGGTGGCAACTCAGTCGTGAGCGACGCCTGGGCGCCGGTCGACGGGCCAACTGGGACGATGGTGAGGATGTCTCGCGGCTCCGCAAGCCGGGACGACCGTGCCTGCTCAGGGGTGCGTGCCCCCAGCCAGCGGCCCCATCGCGACTCGGTGGCGCAGTCTGCCGGAGCGGAAGCTCCGGGGTCGAAAAGCCAAGAGTGGAACGTAGGGGGAAGACCGATGGGGATACCTTACCGCGCGGGAGGCCCCTGTGCGCATCGTGGCTCGCTCGATCTCCAGGCGAAGAGACCGGTCCGGCTGGGTGTTTTGCCCAACCGAACCGGCCCCGGCCGAGAGCCACCTCCCGCTCGCCCTGCGGTCTGCGCTAAGCAACTCTGATTAGAAGCTCCTCGCCGCTCAGCTGCCGGTGCCGTAGTCGGTCGTGGTCTTGGAGGGAGTGTCGAATCCGTCGTAAGGCGTCCCCAGGTAGGGGAAGGAGTTGAGGTAGGTGATGCCGATGCTGGAGAGCGAGGCCGGGTTGTTGCTGGCGGGATCTATCACCGGTAGATCTCGCTGGCCGCCTTGTCGGGCGTGTAGCTCTTGTCGACCAAAGCGTAGGTCAGCCCTGCCAGTGCGCGCAGCTCGATGGTGGTCACGTCGTCGAAGACCCGGCGCCCGTTGGGAAGCCGGCCACGTCACCGCCCAGCAGGCCGAGCAGGCTCGGGTTGCTGCTGGGAGCGTAGGCCACGTTGAGCCGGAGCAGGTCCGACTGAGTGGTGCCGGTGTAGTTCTGGAAGCCGCTGACCACACCCGCGGGTAGGCCGGTGAGCAGGATGGCCACGATGTCGGCCCTGGATGCCCCGGAATTGTTGAGGGTGGCCAGGTTCGGGAACACCTTGGGGTAGAGGGTGGGGAGCAACGAGGCCAGGGCCGGGTGCTCGTAATCAGCCACGAAGCGGCTGTCTGCCTGCGGCATCGTGGAGTTCCATGAGTCCTTTAAGCCCATCCCGATCAGAACCTCGTTCACCAGCGGGTTGCCCAGCCGGGATATCTGCATGTAGGGGCCCACGGTCTCCGTGACTCCGCCGGACTCGATCGTGGCCTTCTGCCGCAGCGACCGCGCCCAGACCCCGATCGTCGACCTGGGGTCGGTGGGGGAGCTGCCGTTGTAATTGCCCTGAAGCAGCTTGGTCTTGGGGACCTGGATCGCGATGGTGTGGACGTTCTTGCCCGCCCCGGAGTTGACCCCTGGAGTAGCGCTGCCGCCACCGAGCCAGAGCTCCTGGAAGGGCCGCAGGTCCCCGAGGTTGAAGATCGCGCCGAGGTCCACATAGAAGCCCTCGGCACGCTGACCGGCGAAGATCCTGGTGCCGGGCGCGGCCGCCGGCGCGTAGATGGCCGCGGAGGCCAGGCTGGGGTAGTTGGGAATCGAAGCCGGTCCGATGTTGCAGGGCGGGCAGGGGACGTGGGTGCCCAGAGTTGTCACCTGGGGCTCATTCCCGTTGCTGTAGTTCACCACCCGGCGGACGGTGTAGAACTGCGGACGATTCCAGTTGGCGCTGTCCAAGGAGCTGATCGGGCCGGTGTTGTAGAGGAAGATGTTGTCGTCTTTGATCTCGGTCTCGAAGAGGAACTGGTAGATGATGTTGGCGTTGCCAACACCGGTCTGGTCGACCACGATCTCGTAGAGGACATCGTTGCCGAACTCGTAGAAGTTCGGCCCCCCTCCGGGCTCTTCCAGGGGGATGAAGTTGGCGATGATCGTCACCGTGCTCGGATCATCGGGGCTCACAAAAGCGTAGACATCGGTGGTATCGGCCACCGGGTCCTTGGCGATACTCGGGGCTTCGCGGTGCGATGACATGGTTACCTCCTGCTCAATTTCTGCACGGTGTCGCAAACGGCCTATTGGGCCGCCCGGAGCAACTCGCGCGCCAGCGCGGCGTTGTGATAGGTGACTTCCCTGGTGCCCGACATCAGGGTGATGTCGCCGGTGTTGGCATCGCTGATGTGCGCCACCACCGGGCCGGCCTGGGAGACCCGGCCCATGGGCACGGCCGGGGTCATCTGGCTGGGCTTGGCTCGATCGCGCATGAAGCTCGGTACGGTGGCGGCCACGCCGACCGCCGCTGCTCCGAGTCCCGCCCTCTTCAGGAAACTGCGTCGCGTTACGGGATCCATCCTTGTCTCCTCTGCTCCGAATTGACCAGCGCGGTGAGCCGCGCTCTCCATGACCGAATAGGGACAGCGGCCAGCTCGCTCTCTGGGGAACCGCTGGCCGGGAGGGGCGTTTGCTCCACCAGAAAGTCGTCAGCTGGCGGGTCCTGTGGCGGTATACGAGCAGCCCTTGACATCGGATCAATCGGGATGGAGCCCGGCCCACCGGTCGCACAACCGCGGGGCAGGTGTCCAAGCCGGAGATGGCGGGGCGAGCCGCCGTCTGGACCGCCGGCGGCCAAAGGAGCGGGACAGCTGGAGTCGCGGGCTGTTGCCTCGAACCGGACTGAGGCGGGACGCGCATACTGGGTCGCTCCGACCCGACGTGCCCGTTGCGTTTGCAGGAGCAGGAGATGGATTCGCCGCTTATCCCATTCACAGCCCACAACATCGAGCTGCCGGACGGAACCGTCACCCGTCCCGGCGCTTCGTTGACCGCCAAAGAGCCGGTGACCCAGGCGGTGTTGCGGACGCTGGACCTCTTCTTCCCACCGGCCGGACGGGCGCACACCACCGTGATCGATCTGGGATGTCTGGAGGGCGGGTACACGGTGGAGTTCGCCCGGGCCGGCTTCGACGCCACCGGCCTGGAGGCCCGTGAGGTCAACTTCTCCCGATGTCAGTTGGTGGCCTCGCAACTGCGCCTGCCGAACCTGCACTTCGTCCGCGACGACGTCCGCAATCTGGCGCAATACCCCCTCTTCGACGTGGTCTTCTGCAGCGGGTTGCTGTACCACCTTGACCGGCCGGCCACCTTCCTGAAGCTGTTGGGTGAGCGCTCGAGGCGGCTGCTCATCCTCCAGACCCACTATTCGCTCGGCTCCGGAGTGCCGGCGCACTTCGACCTCTCCGAACTGGTGGAGCACGACGGACACCTCGGCCGCTGGTATCGGGAGTTCGCCGAGGAACCTGACCCAGACGAGGTCGAGGCGTCCAACTGGAGCAGCTACGGTAACTCGAGGTCCTTCTGGCTCGAGCGCAGCCACCTGATCCAGGCGATCCGGGATGCTGGCTTCAGCACCGTCTACGAGCAGCCGGACTTTGTCGCCAACAACGTCACCGACCACTACATCGAGGAGCAGCAGCGAAGCCTGTTCGTGGCGGTGCGCTGACCGGCGCTGAGCGTTCGGCGCGGCCCCTGGGTCTCTGGCCCACGGTGCGACCGCTGGCATCCGGAAGATCTCCAGGCCGCATCCCGCACGGCGCCGGCCCTGATCGGCAGACGGGGCCGGTGGTCGGGCATGAGCACCGTTCCGCAGATGCGCTACCTCTATCATGACCGCCGTGGAGGCCGTGGCCGGGAGTTCGGGAGTCGAGCCAGCCCGGGTGCAGATCCAAGTCGTGCTGTACCGGTCCGGCCGCTGGCTCCCCCGGCTGCTGACGGGACTGCGCCATCTCCTGCCCACCACCGGTGGGTTCACGGTTTCTTTCTGGGACAACAGCCCGGAGGCGGAGGCAAAGAGCGCAGTCGCCAACTCGGGGCTCAACGCCACCTACCACCCCTCCCCCAGTGGCAACATCGGGTTCGGGGCCGCCCACAACCAGATGGCAGCTCGGGCTGCGGACCCCTGCGAGTACCTGCTCCTGCTCAATCCGGATGCGGTCCCTCACTACGACTGCTTGCGCGAGCTGGTGACGGTCGCCGAGCGCGAGCCCCGGGCGGCCCTGGTCGAGGCGGCGCAGTTCCCCATCGAGCACCCCAAGAGTTACGACCCGGCGACCCTGGAGACCGACTGGTGCTCAGCCGCCTGCCTCCTGGTCCGCCGGCCGCACTTCCTGGAGCTCGGAGGCTTTGACCCGGCGCTGTTCCTCTACTGTGAGGATGTCGATCTCAGCTGGCGGGCCTGGCTGGGGGGCTGGCGCTGCCTCTACGTGCCCAGTGCGCGCTGCCTGCACGTGACCGAGGGACAGGATCTGACCAAGGACCGTTCCGCTGAGGGATTCCATAGCCATCTCGGACACCTCTACCTGAGGCGCAAATACTTCGGAGAGGCGGCGGTCGAGGAGTACCGGGGAGCGCTCGAGGAGCGGCTGGCACCGACCTTGGTGGGGCGGATCCTGGAGGAGTTCGGCCGGCTGCCCCAGACCAAGTTGGAGCGCTCCGGCAACCCCCACATAATGCTGACCCCGGGAGAGATCTATGCCCAGCGACGCTGGTAAGTACGACTTCGAAGTCGATCCCCACAACCGCAATAGCACCTACGGCCTCATCTGCGAGCGGATCCCGGAGGGCTCGGCGGTCCTCGACATCGGCTGCTCGTCCGGCAACCTGGGAGTGGCGCTGGAGCGAGCGCGGGGCTGCCGGGTGGTGGGAATCGACGTCGATGAAGACGCGGTCGGGGTGGCTCGGTCTCGCGGGATCGAGGCCTATGTGGCGGACCTGACCCGGCAGCCGGCCGAGACGGTGGTCGGCGAGCGCCGCTTCGACGTGATCGTCCTGGCCGACGTCCTGGAGCACCTCAGCGCGCCGGCGAGCCTGCTGGCACCGGCGGCCGCCCTGCTCAACCCCGGCGGCAGGGTGCTGTGCTCTTTCCCCAACATCACCCACATCGACGTGCAGCTGATGCTCGCCCAGGACCAGTGGCGCATTCAGCCCACCGGCATCCTCGACGAGACCCATCTGCGCTTCTTCACCGAGGCCAACTTCACCGAGCTCGCCTTCCGGTGCGGGTACGAAGTCGTAGCGGTGGAGCGGGTGGTGCTGCCACCACTCGGCACCGAGGTCTTGGAGTATGGCCGGGCCCTGAACCTCGACGGTGGCGAGCAGGAGACCCTGCAGACGATCTCCCAGCGCGCCAATCCCAACAGCCTGGTCTACCAGTACGTCTTCGAACTGCGGCCGGCCCCGGAGCGGGGTCAGGCCGTGGTGGAGGTCCTGAGCAGGGTCGGCTACACCCCTTCGGCCAAGACGCAGGACGGCCGCCTCGACGTGATCGTCCGCACCATCGAGGGGCGGCTCCACTACCTCCAAGACGCTCTCTATTCACTGGCCGGCCTCACCTATCCCCGGGTGCGCGCCATCGTCTGCGTGGACAGCTCCCCGCAGACGTACGCCGACCAGGTCGAGGAGCTGGCGAGCCACCTTGACGGTCTTCTCGACGTGGCGGTGACCGTGGTGCCGCCCCACCAGTCGGAGCGGGGGCGTCCCCTCAACTGGGGGTTGGAGCAGGCGAGCGGTGAGTTCGTCTCCTTCCTGGACGACGATGACGTCTACTACCCCAGCTTCGGCGACACGCTGATCGGCTGCCTGCGCGAACGCCCGGAGGTGACCGTCGCCTACGGGGTGGGCCAGGTGGTCCGGGGGGAGGCGGCCCCGTGGGGCTTTCGGGCGCTCAGCCACGTGAAGCGATATGACGAGCCCTTTGATAGGGCCCACCTGTTCGTCGAGAACTACATCCCCATCAACACCCTGGTGGTGCGTCGCGAGCCCGTGCGGCGAGCCGGGATCCACTTCGACGAGACGCTGCCCATCTACGAGGACTGGGCATTCCTGCGCGAGCTCGCGGCGCGCTTCGAATTCTGCTTCGTCGACTCCCTGGTCTCCGAGTACCGCCTGCGCACGGACGGCTCCAACGCCGTACCGGAGGGCTCCGAAGAGCGCTGGGAGCGCACCGGCGCGCAGGTCCGCCAGCGGTATTCGGGACAGGCGGTGCGGGTCCCCGCCCACGAGTTGGCCGATCTCTACGAGCGGGCCAGGGAGCTGGATAGGAGGGTCCGCGAGTTGGACCGTGCCAATGGCGAGGAGATCGCGGCCCTGCGCGCCGAGCTCGGCTCGGTGCGAGAGCTGAATCACCGCCTGCTCAACTCCCGGAGCTGGCGGCTCACCAGGCCGGTGCGCAGGATCACGGGCTCGAGCCTGCCCGAGGACGGCTGACGGCGGCGGCCGCGGTCGGGTGTGCTGATCTCGATCCCTTCCACCACAAAGGACAGGGGACCGGGCTGTCGGGCTATGCCTGCCCCTGCTCCATCTGATCCAGCAGCCACCCCAGGGCGGGGCTGATCTCCATCCCTCCGCTGCGAACCATGGCCGCGATCCGCGCTTTGTCACGGCCCAGTCCGGTCGCCTCCGCTGAGGTGATCCGCAGCAGGGTTCGCTCCAGGGCCGGCTCCGGGCTGACCGCGTAAAGCCGGCTCAGCACGGCCATCAGAGCCGCCACGCTGGCTTCGGGCCGGTAGCTCTCGGCGTCGAAGAAGGTCGCCTCTCCCCGTCCTCCCAGGAACTCCGCGTCGCTACGCCTGCGGCGGCCCTGGACCTGGCGGCGGGAGCGGAGCATCCCCGGCAGACCGGCCCAGGCATCGATGAGGGCACGGGCGGAGGCGGTGGCGTGCTGCGGCCGTCTGAGCCGCCGGACATTGGCCGCGCTGCGGCGCAGCAGCACCCTGAGCGCGGCTCTGGTCTCGAGGTTCTTGACCGCGGTCCAGATCAGGTTGCGCTGGATGAGGCGGGTCTTGAAGCCGCTTCCCAGATGCCTGGTGCTGGCCGAGTGAAAGTGGAAGACCCTGGCCTGAGGTACCGTCCAGAAGGTCTCGCCGGTGACCTGGGCTCGAAATGACCAGTCCACATCCTCGTAGAACATGAAGTAGCGGACATCCAGAGGGCCAACTCGCTGCCAGGCCTGACGGCGGATCAGGGCGGCCGCGAAGCAGAGCCCCGGCACCTGCTCCTCCAGGTCGTACTGGCCGGCATCCACCTGCCCCAGCCCCCGCTGAGACCCCTCGCTGCCAGGGTGGATGGCCACCCCCACCGAGTCGATCACGAACCCGGGGTCGGCGAGCAGCACCTTGGGGGCGAACCCCGCCGCCTGGGGACGGGCCGTGGCAGCCTCCACCAGCAGACGGATTGCATCCGGCTCCAGCCGGGCATCCGGATTCAGAAGCAGCATCAGCTCGCCGTGGCTGAGGCCGACCCCCACGTTGGTCGCCTCGGCATAACCCAGGTTCTTGAGCTGACCTGAGAAGGTCAAGGTGATCAGGGAGCTGCCCTGGATCGCAGCCTCCACCTCCTCTTCGACCCCGGCCCGGTGCGATCCGTTGTCCACCACCACGACCTCCAGCGGACGGTAGTCTGAGCTGACCACCGACTGGAGGCAATCCGCCAGCAGCCGGGCATCCGGCTCGTAGGTGACGACCACAACACTCACCAGCGGCCCCTGAGGCCCCAGATCGGTGTCCCCGCTCAACTTGGCACCGGGTGGGTACGCCTCGTGCTCACCCCGGATTCGGGCGGCCGGGTGGGTACCGAGAGCGGGGGCGGGAGCCTGCCCGACTTCTCCCAAGAGACGGAGGTGCTGGCCACGGCCCTGGAGTCTAACAGGGGCCCAGTCGAACTCCGGTCCCAGAGGAGGGGCCCCGGCCCAGCGCCACGGTGGGGACACCGGGCCTGCTCAGCGCCTCTCAGGCAGCCTCATGCGAGTCCTTTTGAGCTGATCCGGTGGACCTGGTCAGGGAACCATTTGCTTGGGGTCTGGCTCGGCGCCCTCACCCCCAGCCTGATGCACCGGGGTGGCCGGAGCCGCTTCCTCGCCGGTCTTCGTCGAGCCGCGGGGATCGCCCGGCCCAAGGTCACCCTCCGGCTGGTTGGCTGCCGCCAGCGAGGGGGAAGTGCCGCGAGCTCGCTTGCTCCACCAGCGTGCCGCCTTTTTGGTGGTGGCCAGAGGGCCACTGTGGCCGAGCTCGTAGACAGCCCGACGCAGCAACCGGGAGACCTCCTGGAGGCGCAGCTCAGTGGGGTTCGGCGGGCGCTGGTGGATCCAGTGGTGGCGGGGCTGGTCGGCTGCCAGGGCCGGGCTGGCGACAAAGCGAAGCAGGGGCTGGGCCACCTGCTCCCAGGTCATGTCGCGGGCGACCTCTTGCACCCGCTCCGAGATCAAGCGGCGCCGCTCGGGGTCCCGCGCCATCTCCAGGATCGCGTTGCTGAGCGCGTCCACGTCCTCAGCGGGGACTACCCAGCCCAGGTCCCGCTCTGCCACCAGCTGTGCAAAGCGGTCACCGTCGGTGCAGATTATGGGCAGGCCGCACCACAGGTAGTCGAGCATGCGAGTGCGGAAGGCGTACCTGGTCTCGGCATGGTCGAAGTGGGTGGAAACCCCACAGTCGGTGGCCAGCAACCAGCGGGAGCGGTCGCTGTAGGCGACCCACTCGTGGTTGAAGAAGACGTGGGCATCGGTCAGCCCCAGCTGGTCCGAGAGCTGGCGGGCGCGGGCTGGCATCCACATCCGCTCCGGAACAGAAGTGTTGGGATGGTCGGTGGACATGAAGATGAGCTTCAGCGAAGGCACCGTCTCGACCACCCTGCCCACGGCGCGGATGAGGGTCAAAGGGTCGAACCAGTTGTAGATCCCGCCTCCCCACAGCAGCACCACGTCGTCTTCACCCAGGTTTCCGACCGGGAGCCTCCTCTCCTCCCGGGACCCATGTGGGGGCTCTTTTGGCAGCCCGAAGGGGACCACGTCGATGAGCTGGCGAAGCGAGTTGTCCTGGGCCCAGATCCTGGGGGCAACCCGCCCCGCCTCCAGAAGCGCACCCGTCCAGAGGTCGCGCTGGACCTCGCTGGCACACAGGAAGAAGTCACCTCCTCTCAGCAGTTCGCGCAGGACCTTGCGGATCTCCGAGCTCTCGTGCTCCTGGACCGCCGGTGGCCGGTGCGCCTCCTGCTCCAGCAGGGCGAGCGGGAAGGGGTCGTAGAGATCGACGATGAGCGGCACCGGCACGCTGCGAAGTGAGGGGTAGCGCACCAGCGCGATCCCCTCCAGCAGGATCGCATCCTGCTGCCGGGCCAGCTCGTCCAGCTCGATGTGGCTCAGCTGCGGCACGATCCGCAGCGACTCCTGGGCCAGGTCGGTCGCGCCGACTCCCACCAGGGTGACCAGGTGGCCAGCCTGAGCCAGAACCCGGCCCAGCTCGAAACAGCGGATGCCCGGCCCTGCCATGCGCTTGGCCACCACGTCGTTGGCGACGATCAGCACTCGACCCACGGCTGCACCTTAGCAGGCGCCGGAGCAGGGCCTGGGCCACCCGCTCGCTGCGGGCTCGACCCACCGTCCACCCCTCCACCGGCTACCATGACTCCGCCTGCGGCCGATCGGGCCGGGCTCAAAGCCCTTCGTGTACGGATAGAGACCCTGCCTGCTCCCACTCCGCCTGCCGAGAACCCTTCCTTGGAGCCTCCCGCCTCGGAGGCGCAGAGGTCGCCGCGCCGCCACATCTGGAGCGCACTGGTGTGCCTGGTGATGGCGGTGCCGGTGGGGCTCGACTTCTGGTTCATCCACAGCTACGCAGTCAACGTCCCCTTCGCCGACAGCTGGAACGGCACCCTGCCATCGATCCGGGCGATGGTCCAGGGGCGCCTGACCTTCTCCCTGCTCTGGCTGCCCCACAACGAGAACCGGATGCTGGTCCCCAACCTGCTGCAGGCCTTCGTGGACAGCCACACCCGCGTCAACTCCGTGTACGACATGTACCTGAGCGCGGTCCTCATGACCATCACCCTGGCCCTGCTCATCTGGCTGGCCCTGCGCACCACCGAGATTCCCCTGATCTGGCTGGTCCCGATCCCGTTCTTGTACTTCAGCCTGGTGCAGGTGGGCAACCTGCTGTGGGCGTTCCAGCTGGCCTGGATGCTGATCCTTCTGTGCACCCTTGTCTGCCTGTGCGCACTGGAGGCAGGCGGCTCCGGCCCCGGGCTCTTCCTGCTGGCCTGCCTTGCGGCGGTGGTCGCCTCCTACTCTTCGCTGCAGGGCCTGCTGGTGTGGCCGGTCGGATTTGTTTACGCACTGATGCGAGCCCGGTCGCGCTTCCTGCTGGGCGCCTGGATCGTGCTCGGAGTTGCGGTCACCGCCTTCTACGAGTGGCACATCGGCAACATCTACACCGTCACCAGCCCCACCTACGCTCTCAACCACCCGGTGCTGGCGGTGCGGTTTTTGCTCCAGCTCATGGGCAACATCGTCCCGGTGCACCACACCGATTTCGCCCTGATCCTGCTGGGCGCCAGTGCCCTGGTGCTCTGGGGCGTGCTGCAGCGCAAGGTCCCCGCCTCGCGACTGCGCCTTCCCCTGGCTCTGTGGCTGTCGGGACTTCTGTTCGACATCATGGTCACGGTCGGCCGGCTCCAGCTGGACGCGCCCCTCAGCAGCCGCTACACCACCTACGGCCTGGTCTTCTTGATCGGGGTTTACCTGGGCGCGCTGACATTGCTGAACCCGCCCCACCAGCTTCGCTCTCTGCCCGGCTTCCTGATGGGAAGGCCGTGGCGGTCGGCCCTGACCGGGCTGGTGCTGGCAGCGGTGGTGGCGCAGGTGGTCTGGTCCATCCCCAACGGCATCGAGCAGGGCCGCGCCACCCTGGCCAGCCGGGACCAGGCGGCGCTGGTGTTGCGCGACTTTCGAGGTGAGCCCAACGCGGTCCTGGCCCACGACCTTTACCCGCCATCGGGCGCCTACGTGCGCGGCTGGGCCAGCTGGCTGCAGGCGCGCCACTGGTCGGTCTTTGCCTGAGCGAGGCACGACCCTGGATGCGGTGGGGCCGGGTCCCCGTCAGCGGATGGACCCTGCTTCAGCACTCGCTATCAACCACCGCACCTCCGGCCCGGCAGCCGGTTCGGCGAGCCGGCGCAGGCCAGAGACCGGAGGCCTCCCTTCTGCCCCATCGGAGCGTGTGCCTCAGCTGCTTTCTTGCGTCGGAGACCCCGCCTCAACCAAGCCGAAGGCCGGCCCCGCCGCCCCCTCCCGGGGATGGGTCCCGCTCGGGCCACTCCTTACAATCGGACATCCATGAGCATGACGCGGCCGCGCCTTTTGAGCGAGGCGCGCACCACCGGTCCGGCGGTGGTGCTGCTGGCGGCGGCGGCCGCCGCCTACACAGCCTACGTCTACATCTTCAGCGTCAACGTCCCCTACCAGGACGAATGGGCGATGGTGATCCTCTACCGCCTGACCGTGCATGGTCAGCTCACCCTGACCGCTTTGTGGACCCAGCACAACGAGAACCGGATGCTCTTCCCCAACCTGCTGATGCTGGTGCTGGACCATCTCGACCACCTCAACACCAGGGTGGAGATGTTCGCCAGCTGCGCCCTCCTGCTCCTCACCGTGGCGGGGCTGGCAGCGGTCTACCGTTGGACCACCAAGGCCGCCCTGCTGTGGTTCGTGCCGGCGGCGTTTGTGATCTTCAGCTGGCTGCAGTGGGCGGTCGCCCTGCAGGGGTTCGCGATCGCCCTGTACATGATCCTGTTCTGCCTGGTGGTGAGCCTGATCGCGCTGACCCTGGCCGAGCGTCGTCCATGGTTCCTACTCCTGGCGATCGCGGCCGCCACGGTGGCGTCCTACTCATCCACTCAGGGACTGGCGATCTGGCTGGCGGGTTTGGTGTTCATCCTGGCCCGGCAGCGGCGGCGGCGGCAGCTGGTGCCCTGGATCGCCAGCGCCTGCGTCATCTCCGCCATCTACTGGATCGGGTTCATCTGGGTCGACACAGGTGGGGGGGTGCGCTGGGCAGTGGCCCATCCTGGAGTTTCACTTCATTACTTCTCCCTGCTGGTGGGAGGGACCGTCCCGGTCTCCCGGCTGCTCCACCTGGGCACGACCCAGCAGGAGGTGATCGGCTTTGGCATCCTGGTGTTGGGGGCGGCTGCCTTCGGCTACTGGGTCTGGCGGCCGGCGTCCGGGGAGTGGCTCGCGGTGCCACTGGCCCTGATCGGGTTCGGGGTCCTGATCGACTTCCTTATCACCATCGGGCGGGCCCACCTGGGCCTGCAGCTGGCAACCAGCTCACGCTACACCCTGTTCAACCTCTGGCTGGTGGCCGGGGTGTGGCTGGCTTGGGCCGCGATCGCGAGCCGCACCCGCCTGCCGGCGGCCCGAGGGTTGGCCGCGATCCTGGTCCTGTTCTACCTGCTGGACGTGGTAGGCAGCTACCACTCCGGTCTCATCGAGGGAAGGATCACCCGGGTCCAGCGGGAGCAGGCGGTCTCCCTGGTGCGCCACTACCAGACCGCACCCGAATCACAGGTGGTGCCGCTGGTCTACCAGGTCTATCCCGGCTTCAAGCCGCTGGCGGAGTTCCTGGCCGCCCACCACCTGAGCGTCTTCTACCACTGAGCCGGCGGTGGCCGGGGCAGGTTCCTGGCCGAGCCGGACACCGCCATCGGCCCATCCCGTCGGTGGCTCCGCCACGACCGGGGGGCGGTGGTGGCCGAGCCGTGGCCAGCGGAGGTCAGATCCGACCGCCGCGGATCGCCTCCTGGATCCAGGGGATGACCTCGTCCAGCATCTGGCTGAGGCTGGTGGTGGCCTCGAAACCCAGTACCCGCCGGGCCTTCTCGGTGGAGGGCACCCTTCTTTGCACGTCGTGCTCGAAGGGGGTGTCGCAGACGTGGCGGAAGGGAGTCTCCGCCCCCTTGATCTTGGCCCAGATCAGCTGGGCCAGCTCCAGCACGGTGGTGGACTCCTGGGTGGAGAGGTTGAAGTCCTCGTTCAGGGCGGCGGGGTGCTCCATCGCCAGCACGATGCCCTGAGCCAGGTCGCCGCCGTAGGTGTAGTGGCGGATCTGGGAGCCATCCCCCAGGATGTGCAGGGGGTCCTGCCCCTTCAGCACCTTCTGCACCAGGTCGGGGACGACATGGCTCATGGCCAGCTTGACGTTGCCGCTCTCGATCTCCACATCGCCCAGCGCCCGCTCCTCTCCGATCCCCACGCAGTTGAAGGGCCGGATGATGGTGTAGGGAAGGCCGTACTGCTGGTGTGCGGCCCGGGCGAAGTACTCCACCGCCAGCTTCTGGAAGCCGTAGGAAGACATCGGCGGCGGAACCTCTTGCTCCTGGCCCTCGTAGGACGGCCAGCGGTCGGTGCCCTCGAAGACCATGGACGAGCTGAGGTAGGTGACCTTCTCCAAGCCGCCGTCGCGGTGGGCTCGGATGGCGGCATCGCAGGAGGAGGCGATGATCCTCTCGTTGGTCGCCAAGAGGTCGTAGGCGTAGGTGTGGAAATACGAGATCCCGCCGATCATGGCGGCCCCGGCGATGAAGTGCTGGCAGCCGTCCAGCAGGGAGTACACCAGCTCGCTGTCGCGGGCGTCGCCTTCGACCAGGCGGTAGTTGGGGTGGCCGTCGTAGGAACGCGCCACCGGCCCGTACTTGGAGTGGTCGTCTAGCCCCACCACCTGGTGGCCCTGCTGCAGCAGCGCCTCCACCACATACCCACCGATGAAACCCGCCGAGCCCGAGACCAAGACCTTCGCCATTCAGATCACCCCTTGTAGGGGCGCCGGCTGCCGTAACCGGGCAGGAGCGCCACCAGATACCAATGCAGATAGCGCGGAATCCACTCTCGCACCTTGAAGTTGGACTGCCCCTGGGTGCGATCCCGCCAGGTGGTGGGGACCTCGACCACCCGCAGGCCCAGCCGGTGCGCCTTGGCGACCATCTCGATTCCGATCTCGAACCCGGCATCGGACTCGATCCCAACCTCGTCGAGGAACGCTTTGGAATAGGCCTTGAAGGAGTTGGTGGCGTCGTGGGTGCCCACCCTGGTAAGGGCGTACAGGGAGAGGCCTGCGGCACGCGAGACCAGGCCCTTCAGGGGAGGTCCGCCCAGCTGGCGGCCACCGCGCATGTAGCGGGAGGCGGCCGCCACCGCAGCCCCCTGCTCCACCATGGTGGTCAACTGCTCTATCTGGGCCGGGTCGTCGCTGCCGTCCGCCATCGTCACCACCACCACCGGTGAGCGGGCGGAGGCGATGCCGCTCCTGATGGCACCGGCCGGGCCCGGGCCCACGTCGTTGAGCAGAGGGCGAACCCGGCGGTCCCTTCGCGCATACTCCGCGGCCGGCTCCGCCGTGGAGTCGCTGGGACGGTCGTAGACCACCAGCAGCTCGCAGGGGATGCTGACCCGGTCCAGGATCCGGTCCAGGCACGCAACGATCTCATCCCCCTCGTTGTAGGCCGGGATGACCACCGAGACCCTCGGCCCGGTCAAACTCCGCTTCCCTGGCCCCGCAGGTTGGTCAGGTCCACCACCGGCACCGAAACCTGCAACTCACGGTACTGATGATGGGGAGCTCCGATCACCAGCAGCTCCGACTCCGCCAGCACCTCCTCCAGGGGAACCAGATTGGGGTCGATGGTGACGTAGGGGTCGGTGCAGAGCACCCGCTTGGACTTGAACTGCAGGATCCTCTTCAGCCGGTAGCTCAAGCTGGAGCGGATGTCGTCGGACTCGCCCTTGAAGGCCATCCCCAGGATTCCAACGGTCATCGAGGCCAGGTCGAAGCGCCGCTCCAGCCGAGCCACCGTGTAGAGTGGCAGCCCCTCGTTGATGAGCATCGCCGAGTGGCCCAGGGTGAACTGGTTGTTGTTGAAGGCGGCCAGCTGCATGGTGTCCTTGAGCAGGCACGGGCCCGCCGCCAGCCCCGCCCCGGGCAGGTCCTGGGCCCGAGGGTAGTTGTGGGCCAAAGCGCCCCGGATGCGATCGTAGTCCAGCCCGAAGTCGTTGGCGATCATGTAGAGCTGGTTGGCGGTGGCGAACTTGATGTAGCGCCAGGTGTTGGTGAAGAGCTTGGCCAGCTCGGCCTCCTCCGGCTCCAGCTCGACTATCTCCTTGGTGAGCTGGGAGAAGAGGGCTGCCGCCCGAGCCCGGATCTCCGGGGTCCTGCCCGACACCAGCTGGGGGAGGGAGTGGAGCTCGGTCATCGCGTGACCCTCGGCGATCCGCTCCGGGCAGAAGGCGACGTCGATTTGGAGACGCTGCTCCTGGAAGAGCCGCTCCACCATCCTGGTCACCCCGGGGTAGAGGGTGCTGCGCAGCACCAGCAGCTGGCCCGAGACCAGGTGCGGGCTCAGCTTCTCGATCTCCTCGGGGACTCCCAGCGCCTCCGGGTTCAGGTGCTTGTCGATGGGGGTGCCGATCACGACCACCACGTTGGCGGCTTGCCTCAGCACCGCCGGGTCGGTGCCGGCTGTGAACTGACCGCCGGCCAGGGCGGAGGCCAAGGCCTCCTGCGCCCCCGGCTCCTGGAACGGCATGCGCCCGGAGTTGACCATCTCCACCGCGCGCTGGCTGGTGTCGTAGACCGCAACCCTCAGCCCCCGGCCAGCGAAGGCCAGGGCCAGCGGCAACCCCACATGGCCGCAGCCGCCCACGACCGCGACATCGACCCTTCCCATTCTGAGAGCAGATGTTAAGGGATGCTGGGTCCGGCTCCCGCCGTGAATGGAGTCCGAGCCCAGAGACCTCCCGGACGCAGGGATCCCGAGCCCCTCCGCCAAACGAGGAGCTGACTGGTGACCGCGCCCGGCACTACATTTCGTCCGTGGCGGCCGCCGGGGGACGTCCGTGGATCCGGTCTCAGGGAGAGGGTGGCGGGGTGGGCCCGTAGGCCACCTCGAAGCCGGCGGTGGAGAGCGCGGAGGGGGTGGACACCTGCTGCCCGTTCTGCACCATCAGGCTCTCCACCTCCGAGGAGTAGGGGCCGGTCAGACCCAGCTGGGTAAAGGTGGTGGTGGTGTAGTCCGCCATCTGGCTTATCGCGCCGTTCACCTCGGGCGCCTCCACGATCCACTCGGCAGACGAGAGCGGCCCCGTGTAGCTCTGGTCGGTGGTGAAGCTGGCACCGCTGGTGGTGTCGACCAGGGAGATCGACCACTGGCCGGCGCTCTGCTGGGTGATGGTGACCTGCAGCTGGTCCCCGGGGGCGACCTGCATGGTGGTGATCGTGGTCTCCGTGCTGGGCAGGATCTCCCACCAGGGAATGATGTAGAAGCTGCCGGGATTGTTGGGGTCCTCCGTCTCCAGGATCCCGGCCTGGATGAGGCTGGAGTTGGTGGCCCCGTCGATCCCCACCCACTCCGCCATGTAGGTGTTGGTCTGGCCCTGATAGAGGCTGGGCACGGTGAAGGTGCCGGTCACCCCGGTGTAGGGCCCGGTTCCGAAGTAGTAGCCCGACCAGTTTGGTGACTGGACGGTCCCGGTGGTGGGCGGGGTCACCGTCAGCGAGAGCTGGGCGATTGCCGTCTGCGGGGTCGGAGAGGAGGAGTCCGTCACCCTCACCTCGAAGCTGAACGTCCCCGACTGCTCGGTCCCCCCCGAGATGAGCCCCTGCGGGCTCAGGGTCAAGCCCGAAGGAAGAGAACCGGAGGCCAGCTGCCAGCTGTAGGGAGCGACCCCGCCCGTCGCCTCCAGCCCGTCCGAGATCGCGGTGCCGGCGGCACCCTGGGGAAGGGTTGTGGTGGTCACCGCCAGCGGGGCCTGCGTGCTGGGGTCGCCGACGAAGTACCCGAAGGCATCCATGACCGCGTCGGCCGACCCGGCGTGGTTGTAGATGGTGGTGGCGCCACCGGAGCCCAGGGTGGCGATGGTGAGGTTGGGGACGGTCTGACCGGCCGCCCAGTTGACATCGGACGCGAGCGGCCGTGAGCCGCCCGGGTAGACGGTGAAGTAGCTGGCCTGGGTGGTGTCGGTCGCGGTCACGTTGCTGACCACGGCGGTCGCTGCGGCCGCGATCCCGTCCTGACCGGCGACCACCTGGGTCAGGGTCTGCCCCGCTCCTAGCGGAGAGCCGCTGATGCGGGTGTCGAGCAGACGGACCGGGGTGATGGGGATGAACATGCTGGCGTTGCTGGGGGCCGCCTGGCCCTGGGTGAAGTAGCCGCTGACGTCCACCACCAGCTGGGCCGTGCCGGTGTGGTTGTACACGGTCACCTGCCCGGTGGGCCCGACCGGAACCACTACCCGGTTGGCGACGGTCTCCCCGGCCGTCCAGTTGAGGTCGGAGCTGGTGGGAACGCTGCCTCCCTGGGGGTAGACGCTGAGGTATCCCGCCTGGGTGGTGTCGGTCACGGTCACGTTGAGGAGCACCGCCGCCACCCCGGCCGCGGGCACATCGCCGGCTCCGGCCGCATCCACGTTCAGGGTCGCCCCCGGCTCCAGGGTGTCGCCGCTGTAGGGCAAGCCGCTGCCCGGCCTGGTGTCGACGATCCGGTCGGGTGGAAGCGGCACGTAGCTGCCCGCCACCACGCCGCTGGCGGCGGGCGCGAAGTAGCCCTGCAGATCCGCCAGCACCTGGGTGGAGCCGGCGTGGTTGTATATCGTCACCTGGCCACCCTGCCCGACGGGCACGATCACCAGGTTGGGGACCGTCTCACCCGCCGCCCAGTTGAGGTTGGAGACCACAGGCCGCGCGCCCGCAGCCGGGTAAAGGGTGAGGAAGCTGGCCTCGGTCGTGTTCGTCACGGTGACGTTGAGCGCGACCGCGACCGCGGTGCTGGGCACGCTGCCACCGACCACGGTGAGGTTCAGCGTCTGCCCGGGGCCCAGGGGACCGGGGCCCGACCTGGTGTCGAGGATGCGGGTCGGAGCCAGCGCCGTGTAGACACTGCCGGTGGCGGCGGTTGAGGTGGCCAGGGAACCGGCTTTGATCTGGAGGCCGGCCCTCGCGTCGGGCCAGGGGTGGAGCTTGGCCAGGGTCCCGGCACCGATCCGCAGCGAGGTCCCCTGGACCAAGGCTGGAACGTGCGTCCCCAAGGCTGGGGGTGGAGCTTCGGTGAGGCGGGCGGCCATGGACACCCCCGATGGGCCCACCGCCTGGGCGGCTGCGCCGCCGCCAATGCCGGCAACCAGCGCCGCCCCGGTCAGAACCCAGAGCATGGGCGCCAGCGACCCTCTTGGGCGATGGCTTGCGCCGACCCGATGACGGGAGCGGAGCCCTCCTTCCGCCCAGGCCCGGACGCCTTGGTTATCAGTCACGCTGTCGGCTATCCGTACCAGCCGTAGACGTCGACCACCAGGTCGGTGCTTCCCAGCGAGCGGTTGATAAAGGTGATCGAGCCTGCGCTCCCGACCGCCATGATCACCAGGTTCTCGGCGGTCTGGCCCTTGCTCCAGTTGACCTCGGAGGTCTGTGGCACCGGCTGGCCGCCCGGGCCCACCATCAGGGCCCCGGCCCCGGCGGTGTTGGTGACGGTGACGTTGATGGCCACCGAGGTGATGCCGCTGACGGGCAGCCCCGCCAGCCCTCCCAGGTCGACCGTCAGCTGCTGGTCGGGCCCCAGGGTCTGGCCCGCGTAGGCCTGGCCGCTGCCGGTTCTGGTGTCGACCGCGCGGGCGGGCACCACCGTCTGCAGGGGGGTGCCGCTGGCGCCGTACCAGCCGGCGACGTCGAGGATGACGTCGACTGTCCCGGAGTGGTTGTAGATGGTCACCTCACCGCTCTGGCCCAGCTCCATCACCACCTGATTAGCGGCGGTCTGGCCGGCCAGGAAGTTGATGTTGGACGCCTGCGGCTGGACCGCGCCGGCGGGAAAGACGGTGAGGAAGCTGGAAGCGGTCGCCTCGGTCTCGGTCAGATTCATCACCACCGCCATGGCGCCGCTGGAGGGGATGCCGCCGACCCCGGCCACCTGCACCGTCAGCGACTGTCCCGGGCCCAGGGCCTGGCCGGCGTAGGGGTGCCCGCTCTTGGGCCTGGTGTCCACTATCCGTTGAGGATATACCGAGTTGAGCAGCCCGCCAGCGGGACTCGAGGTGGACGAGTACCAGCCCTCCACGTCCACCACCACCTGGGTCGTGCCGTAGGCGTTGAAGAGGGAGATGGCACCACCGCGACCGAGCGTGACCAGGGCCAGGTTCGCCTTGGTCACCCCCGCCTGAAAGTCGACGGTCGATGCCAGCGGCACCGGGACCCCGGTGGGATATGCCGTCACGTATCCGGCCGAGGTGGGGTCGATCACGGTGATGTTGACCAGGGCGGCCTGGGCGCCGGTGGCGGGCACCCCTCCCTCACCCGCCACCTGCACCGTGATGGTGCCGCCCGGACCGGGAGGCTGGCCGCTGCCGGGGAGCCCGGAGCCGGTCCTGGTGTCCTCGATGCGAGCGGGCACCAGGGGCGTGTAGCTGGCGGCCGCCGAATAGATGAAGCTGTCCAGGCCCTGGGCCGGGCTCGCCCCCAGCGTGGTCTCCACCGAGACGTTGACGAATCCCGGCGGCCCGGCCGGCGCGGTCGCCGTGATCTGGGTGGCGGAGTTCACCGTGAAGTTGGGGGAAGGGTTGGGTCCGAAGTAGACCGCCTGGGCGCCCAGCAGGTTGGCACCGGTGACGACAACCTGGGTGCCCCCCGCCGCCGGGCCCTGGTTGGGGCTCACCGTGAGGACCTGCGGGGGCTGACCCTGGAGGGTGGTCCCGATGTTGGTGAGCGTGGGGGGGGACTGCCCGGTGGCCAGCTGCAGCTGGTCCCAACCCTGGGTCGGGCTGTAGGAGCCCGACACCGATTCGGTCATGACGCCGGTGAAGATGATCGGGCCAAGGCTGGTGTTCTGGGCGCCCCACTGGCTGAGGGCCTCCCACTCGCTGGCCATCCCGGTGTAGTAGATCTCCGGCACCGAGCAGGTGGCGGGAATCCCCCAGGCGACCTGGTAGACCTGCGAGACCGTCCAGCTGTCGGCGCTGCCGCTGCCACCCAGGACGTCATCGCCGTAGTCCGCCAGGAAGCCGACCTGGCTCAGAGAGCAGCTGTACTTGGCCGGCGAGGCCGTCGAGTAGCCCTGGACCCAGTCCACGGTGGGGGTTCCGGCATACCAGTTGCCGCTGCTGGACTGCTCCATGTCGCTGGCGCCCCACATCGTGATCGGCGCCGCCAGGTTCGCGGTCGGGGTGGCGGCGACCACCTGCTGGTACCAGGCCTGTCCGGAAGCCTGCATCTGCGTGTCGCTGAGCGAATACCCGGGATCCACCCCGTTGAGGGAGTTGCTGGTGCCGGCGGCCAGGGTGATGGAGGGGGTGCCAGGGCCGTGGTCGGACTCGTAGCCCGCGATCCAGTCCGACATCAGGGTGGAGATGGTGGCGTCCGGCACGCAGACCGAGCCGCCGAATATCTGCGCCCCGTATTCGGTGGTCGCCGTGGGCACAAAGCAGGGGGCGCCGAAATCTAGGATCACGAGACCCGGGGGGGAGGGGGGATAGGTTGCCTGGCCTTGCTGGAAGAGAGGACAGGAGGTGGCGGGCCCGGTGGCGCACTGGCTGACGTAGGACTGGTACTCGTAATAGGAAGGAGACGCCTGGGGAGGAAGGACGGCCGCCTGGTTGGTGACGGTGGCGCCGGAGTTGAGGCTGTCCGCCAGCAGGTTGGCGCTGGTGCTGGAGGCCGCCCCGGCCATCCCCACCCCCTCCTGGCATCCGCTCTTGGATTGCGTCCCCAGCTTGCCGGTCGCCAGATCGAGGGAGCGGTAGGAGGAGGAAGCGTCTCTGGTGCAGGCCACCTGGGAGTTGGCGGCCAGGATCGTGAGCGGCCCCGAGCCCGGCAGGAGATGGAGGCTCTGGGACTGCCCGGAGATCTCGGCCACCGCCCCGGTGCCGGGGTGGCCGGGCCTGGTCCCCGCCAGCACCAATTGGGTGGGTCCCACCTGCCAGCAGCTGGTGGGAAGGATGAGTGCTGAGCTGATCGGCAGGTTGAGACAGGGGACGGAGTGGGGTCTGAAGGTGGGAGCGGCCACGGTCGAGGCACTGAGGGGAGCCAGGGGACCATGCGGACTGGGACCCTGCGCTGCGGGAGCCGAGGGAGCGCCCAGGGCGATGACGGGCACAGTGACCAGCCCGAGCAGGACCGCGGTCAGCCGACTCCGGGAGATGGCTCTTGGGGCGAGGTGCATGGAGATGGAGCCGGGAACCTCAAGGAGACGGACGATGAGGCGGAGGCCGGCGCCGTGGCGCCTCTTCACCTCCACCGCTGCCAGGGTAGACGACAGGGGCAGTCCAGGGGGACGTTCGGCTGTGACCTTGTGGTAACGATGCGCAGGGTCCAGGATGGCCACGGCCGGGAGCGCCAGGGCTCGCCGGCTCCGCCTCGGCTGATGGCTGATCTCAGCTGTACCAGCCGAGCACATCCACCACCACATCGGTGGAGCCGGCATTGTTGTAGATGCTGAGTCCGCCGCTGGAGTTGAGGGTGGCGATGACCAGGTTGGGCACGGTCACCCCCCGGGCCCAGTTGAGGTTGGAGGCGAGCGGGACCGCGCCGGAGGGGAAGACCGTCAGGTATCCAGCCGAGGTGGTGTCGGTCGCGGTGACGTTGATCACCACCGACGTGGCGGTGGTGGGGACTCCACCAAGGCCGGCCACGCCCAGGGTCAGGGTCTGGCCCGCGCCGAGAGTCTTGCCGGTGCACTGGTTGGCGGGCTGGTTCGGCCTGGTGTCGCAGATCCGGGCCGGGCTCGAAGCCGCGGTGAAGTGGCTTCCCAGCTGGGTCCCTCCCGCGTAGTAACCGAGCACGTCCACCACCACCTGGGTTGTGCCGGCGTCGTTGTAGACGGTGAAGCCACCGGCCGAGTTGAGGGTCGCCACCACCAGGTTGGCGACCGTCGACCCCTGGGACCAGTTGAGGTTCGAGGCCGTGGGGACGGTTCCCGACGGATAGACGGTGAGATAGCCCGCCGCCGAGGTGCCGGTCACGGTCACGTTGACCACCGCCGCCGCGGCCCCGCTCGGGACCCCGCTCAGGCCCGCCACATTCACCGCCAGAGTGCCCTTGGGCCCCAGGGTCTTGCCGGTGCACTGGTTGGCCGGCTGGTTCGACCTGGTGTCGCAGACCCGGGCCGGAACCAGGCCGTTGTAGAGGCCGGAGCCCGAGGTGGTGGTGAAGTACCCCTCCACGTCGATGATCACGTCAGCCTGGGAGGCGTTGGTCACCACCGCCACCTGCCCCTGCTGGCTCGTCCCCACCTCCACCAGGTTGGCCACGGTCTGGCCGCCCACGAAGTTGAGGTTGGAGCTGGTGGGAGGGGTCTGTCCGGCGGGATACACGGTGAGGTAGCCGCTGCCGACCGGGTTGGTCACGGTGACGTTCAGGGCCACCCCGGTCACCCCGGTGGCGGGTATCCCGTCGAGCCCGGTCACCTGCACCGTGAGCGGGGCCCCGGAGGCCAGGGTGTGGCCGTCGCACTGGGCGGCCGTGCCGCTGAGGTTGGAGGGATTGCCGGCCCTGGTGTCGCAGACCCGGGCGGGGGAGATGGGGACCATCGCCCCCGAGGCCCCCGTCAGGGTGTAGGAGTAGGTGACGGCCTGGGCGGTCGGGCTGGTCCCCATCCAGTCGCTGACCTGGACCGGCTGCGAGCCGCTGCCGGTGGGCGCGGTGACCGTGAGCTCGGTGGGACTCACAAGCGTCACCGAGCTGGCCTGGGCGGTGCCGAAGGTGACCTCCGCCGGGAGCTGGAAACCCGTCCCGGTGACGGTCACCGACGAGCCCCCTGAGCCGGTGGTCGGGCTGATCGCGCTGACGGAGGCGACGGTCGTCCCCGCCACCGTGAAGGGGAACCAGAAGTTCGGGTTGCCGGTCTGGGTCTCCACCACCATGAACCCGGCGGTGAGCTGGGCGGGGGCGGTGAAGGCGATCTGCTGGGAGCTCCAGCTGCTGGTGGCGACCGGGGTCCCGTTGAACCACTGGTCGGTGGGATCGGTGTAGGGGAGGTACAGCAGCTGGGCCCCTGTGCCGGCCGTGCCCAGTACCGCTGAGGGGGCGGTGATGGTCTCTGTGCCGCCGGCGCTCATCGAGCTCAGCTGGGAGGAGGGGGCGGCTGGTCCGCTGTAGAGACGGATCGACTGGATCCCGGTCAGGGGGTTGCCGTAGCGGGACTGAAAGGTGGTGTGGTCGCCGAACCAGGGGTCGTTGATCCAGAGGGTCCCATCGGGCCCGAGCCCGGTGATGAGGACGAAGTGCATGCTGCCGTCCAGGGTCACCTGGGCGATGACCGGGTAGCCCAGCGCCAGCGAGTTGTCGATGGCGGAAAGGCTGGTCGACTCCCAGCCGGTGTAGGAGACCGACACCCCCTGGGACTGGGCGAACTGGGCGACGGCGCCCCACACCAGCAGGTCCTGGTCCACGTAGCCGCTGTGATTGATGAGCCACTGGTTGAGCGCGCCCGGGTTGGTGCTCACCCCGTAGCTCTCCAGGAGCATGGTGGCGGCGGTCAGGGCGCAGCCCTGGCTGGCCACCGTGGAGGTGCTGGTGCCCAGGTCGGTGGGGCCCCAGGGCTGCCATTGCTGCCCATACAGAGGAACGGTCG
This sequence comes from bacterium, assembly GCA_021795235.1. Lineage (GTDB taxonomy): Bacteria > Chloroflexota > Dormibacteria > Aeolococcales > Bog-877 > AG-12. Next base: position 16,281 of record JAJYPP010000019.1, on the reverse strand, counting down.
GGCCCTGAGGTCCGGGCGAGGTGGTCGTGGTCGCCGCCCTGACCCCGCTTCCCAGGGTCACGGTCACCCCGGCCACCAGGGCCGCCAGCACCAGGCAGACGCCGGCAAGCAGAAGGGCTCTGGGCCGGGAGCGCAAGTCAGAATGCGCCTCCGCGCGAGCCGGGGTCGAGCTGAGGGCCGACATCAGCCGACCCTCAAGGTGGCGGTGCCGTAGCCTGCGATGGGCGCCGCGGGGTTGTTGTTGGGGAACTGGAACCCGCTGACCACCACCCCGGCCGAACCGACCGAGCCGGCGGGAACCGTGAGCTGGCCGCTCGACCCCGGGCCGGGGATGGTCAGCTCATACTCCTGGCCGAGATACACGAAGATCTCCTGCCCGGCCAGCCAGCCGCCCTGACCCGCCGTCACCGTGACCTTGGAGGTGGACCCGGCGGCCACCTGGGTGGGGCTGAGGCTCAGGGGTCCCGTGACCACGCTGCCCCCTGCGTCCAAGGGATATGGGTACTTGCCGCTGGAGGAGGGCGGTGGACTGGGCGGCGCGCTCTTGCCCACGCCGGAGGAGGCGCTCGGGCTCGGGGAAGGGGTGGACGATGGGGTGGGAGAGGGGACCGAGAGCGCAGCCGCGTGTCCGCCGCTCGACTGGTGCTGCCCCGCCCCAGTCGACAGGCGCTGCGAATTGCGGGCGGTGATGTGGAACGCGGCCAGCCCGACGATCCCGATGGCGGCGACCGCGGCGACTGCGACGACGACGGTGCGGAACGAATGCTGCGACATTGCTGGTACCAAGAACACGGCCGGGCAGGACACGAACGGACTTCCGGGCCAAACCCCCGGGAGCCAGAGCAGCATGACGTCCCGAGGGCGCGAGGGCAACTGCCGTTACAGGATCGCTTCAGGGGCCGTCGCCCAGCACCCGCGCCGGAGGAGCGGTCGCCAGCTCTCCGAGGCCGCGCTACCAGCAACCCGTCCGCGTGGATGCCGACTCGAGCCGGGCGCTCACGCTCCCCCGGGGCGCTCATGGGCCAGGACAAGGAGGCGCCGGCTGCTGATCCGGTAGTGGCGGGGATGTCCAAGACGGCGCGTGATCGATATGGGACTACTCCTCAGCCGCGGTCTAGATGGCAAAGCATCCCACCGCTGCGAGCCGGGACCACCACAGGACAGCGCCGCGAAGGCCCTCTCGGTCGACTCGCAGTGGCAGGAGCGCGGCGGCATCGGTAAGGGGAATGGCATCTCCCCGGGTACCACACCGGGCCAATGCCGATCCACCAACCCTGACACTGGTCACCAAGAGCAAAGCCTTCACGGCAGTCCTGGTGCGGCGGCGCGACGCCGAGCAAGCGATGCCGCAAGCCCAGGCAGGCTGCTGTGGCGATTGGGCGAAGACAGATTCAAGGCGATAGCCAAGCCCGACGTGCCCGCCGGTAAGTCTCTCCAGGAGGCGGTGCGCCGCACGGCCGACCCTCCCACCGGCGATTACGCAAGGTACATGAGTGAGCTCAGGGAGGAATGGGCGCCCTGGTGGCGCTGGACGCCAGCGTCCTCATCGCCCACTTCGACTCAGGCGATACGGATCACAAGCGCGCTTCGACTGTCATCGCGGGGCTCAGCCGGGAGCCGCTCAGGGCCGGCCCGACAACCTCACGGAGGTGCTGGCCAGGGTCGGCTCCGCACGGTCGGCTGGAGCAGGCTGCGCCCGCAACGCGTCCTCGTCGTGGTCGCCATTCAACACCCGCCCCACCCAGCGGCGCTGGCTCATTGCGCTGCCGGTCCAAGCGGTCCACGCCTCCCGGCAAGGGCGCATGCGCTCCCCGTGGGCTGGCGCCGCTCCGACACCTTCACCACTACCTATGACCGGCTGCGCCTGCCCTCAGTCCCCTGAAAAGCTCCACCCACTCGCCTGTCGCTTCGCCCGTCCTTGCGTCCCGATCTGCAGCGGGCTCTGGCCCGCCTTCATGTCCGCTGCTGACAACCCTTCGTGGCCACCCGCGGCCAGGTTCTCACGCCCTTCGCCCCCAGCCCTGGTCGCACTCCAGGGCAGTTTCCCGTCCCCCACCCAAGGCGCATCCGAACACCCCCAACACCGGACCGCCAGCCGCCCTCGCTCCTTACTCACTCATCCGTCCAGCGCCGACCTGGAACTGGACGCCGTTGGCCGGCCCCAGACAACCAAGCACGGAGTGTGCTAGGCTCCACCTACCTGTAATGCGGTGAACGCTTGTGGAGTTGACATATGGCCGGAGCTTACAGCGTGGGCGTTCTTGGGCGGCATCGGTGGTTGCGGCCAGGTGCGGCCAGCGTCCTAGCGCTAGCGGCAATGGTCGCCTTCGGGCTGATGCCGGTGTCAGCGACTACCACAAACCCGTTCCCTAGCTCTAGCACGGGGATCGACGTCTCTTACCCCAATTGCGGCAAGCCTTTGCCATCGTCGTCGTCGACCTTCGCCATCGTCGGAGTCACCGATGGCCGCCCCTTCACCACCTACAAGTGCCTGTCCGGGCTGTGGAAGAGCGCTCCGCTTACGGTTATAGGTCCTGAGTCATACCAACCTTCAGCCTACTTCAACACTGGGTACTCCGGTGCCTACGGCAGAGACATCAATGTGCAAGCTTGCGGGAACCCCGGGGGTTCGGGGTTCAATCCGGGTCTGACCGGTCACGCGCAGAAGCAGGCGGATCAAGCCTGGGAGATCGGCTGCAGCGAGGCGTCCTACGCGTACGCCACCCTTGCCAAGGCAGCCACCACACAGCCGTTCATGTTGTTCGCGGACATTGAAACCGGGAACAGCTGGTCGAGCAATGTGACACTTAATCAGTACGCCATCGATGGCATCAGCTGGGGGATGGCCCACACGGGCTCCACCACCAGCAATAGCTGGGGTATCTACTCCTCCCGGTCCATGTGGACGACGATCACTGGGTCCGCGAAGTGGTCGCCAACCACGACAACCAAATCAACCACGCCAGCCGTTACGGCGAACTGGGTTACCGGCTTGGAAGGTGGCTGCCCGAACTCCTCAACAGGCTCAGTGTTCGACACAGCTGTCTCCACTTGGCTGTCGCAGGTGACTACTGGTTCGATCGACACGGACAAACTCTGCAACGTGAGCTGACTGGGAGTATCCCGCAACCCCTGGCCGTCGCGGCCTCGCTGGCCAGGGGTTGTGCTGCTGCCGCAAGGCGGGTGAATCGGAATGGCGCTTGGGTTCGACCTTTTCCGCCCCGGAGGGACACCTCTACGTACGAGCCGCTACACGGGTGCGCAACTGGTTGAGTCGGCGACGTCTGGCCCGGAGAGGAGGGCGCCCCGAGGAAGCTAAGTGCCTTCGTGGCTGAGGGATGGGGCTCAAACAGCCCCGCCCTCAGTTCGCGGGTCCTTTCCTGGTAGGGTACGTACCTGCCGAGCTGTCCCTATCTACGTCCGTGCCGATGATGGGCTCACCCGTGGGGCAGGGCCGCAGCTCAAGGGCGGCCTGATTCGCCGCCTGGAGCCGGGGACTTACGGCAGCCATCCCAGCATCGACCCACAGTCCAGGCCCGTCAGCGCCTCTGTCTCGCCGCCGCACCCGGGAGCCGTTGCCAAGCCGGAGACGCGCGGCCGGGTGGCTCGGAGCCATTTCCAGGGTTAGATCGCAACGGCCCAGTCGGTCCAAGCGAGGCCGTCAACTCTGGCGAACTCGCGCGCGTTAGCGGTGACCACGGTCGCACCGCGGTTAACTGCCTGGCCCGCAATCAAGACGTCGTACGCTCCTATCGGTGTTCCCGCGGACTCCAGGACAGCGCGGACCTCGCCAGCCGCGCGCGCGTCGCCATCGTCGAATGGCAGCACCTCGACCGGGCCAGCCAGGAAGACCGCAATCCGATAAGCATTGGCCTCTTGACGCAAGCTCTTGGCGACCCCGTACTGGAGCTCGAAGGTGACGATTGACGACACGGCTAGTCGGTCACCTCCGACAACCGCCTCCTGAAAGCGGCTGCGGACCGAAAGCGGGTGGCCGTTGATGAGTGCTATGCAAACGTTCGTGTCGAGCAGGTACTGCACTCAGAGAGCATCCCGCACCGGCGTCACCGGCTGGGAGCGCCCCTCGACCATGAACGGCTCAGGCGCAGCCGCGTCCATCTCGTCAAACCACTCGAGAGCACTGGCCATGACCGGAAGGAGCAGGACCCCTCGCCCCACCCGCCGAATCTCTACGCGGTCCCCATCGAACCGATACTCCTGAGGCAGCCGTACCGCCTGGCTGCGTCCGTTCCAGAACAATTTGGCGACAGTGACCTTGGCCATGGCTGGTCTCCTTCGAGCTCGTATCGATCAACAGTATATACCGCCCCATGACCGTCCGATCACACTGGCCTGGCGGGACTCTGGATCAGACCGCGGTCTGGGGTCGCCACCGAACTCTCGGGGTCGAGGCGTTCCGTTGGGAGCAGAGTGCCTTCTCAGGCACGACCCACCGTGATCCCAGGTGGAACGAGGTCTTCCCATCGCCTCCAGCCGCCCGAGGGAGTCGATCCCGGATTCCGCAACAGGGATGACGGCTTGAAACAGAAAGCGCCCACGGGATGCGGAAAAGAGGCAGGACGCCAGGCGCAGGCGTAGTGCCTAGGCCGAGCTTCGGTCGGTCGGGTAGCTCGGCAAAGTTGGCCTCCCGGGCGAGCAACCACAGGCTCCGAGGGCAATAGATTGCCCGACCGGGGCTACCGGCTCATGTCCCTGACGACCCCGGTCGTGGGCCCGGCGGGACTTCCATCATGCAAGAGGGGGTGGGTCCGCAGCCCAAAGGGACGAACTGGACGGCTCTGAAGCGGATAAAGGGTGGGGCCCAGGCCGCACCAAGGAGGGACGAAGACCGCGGTGCCCGAGGGGAGCGACCTGACCACCCCACTGTCGACCCCACTGCGCCGAGCCCGCTATGCCAACGGTCCTCCGGTTCGCCGCCTCGGCGGACGTCGACAGGCGGATGAAGCGTTCGAGCTCCTGATCGGCCGCTTCACGGAGCACCTCACAGAGAATGAATACCGCTCGGCCGCCACCGGCCACACCTACGCCAAGTGGGCCCGGAACTACCATCAGTGGCTGCAGTCGGCATATCCGAACCTCCCCATCGAGGCCGCATCCTCCGACCAGCTGCGAGAGTTCCTCGCCTTCAAGCGACGCCAGATGGTGAAGGCGAGCACGCTGACCACGATCCTGCATTCGCTCCGCAGCTTCTATTCGTTCACTCTCGCCGGAGATGCCGACCATCCCAATCCAACTCTGGGGGTCAGGCCACCCAGGGTGATCGCCCCTGCGATCGATCCCTACTCAGAGCAGGAGGTCCGCCACATCCTCGCCCTCGCGCAGAGGTACGAGCACTCCCCTGATCTGCGCCGCTGGGTGGGCTACGTGGCGCTCACCCTTCTGGCCGGCACGGGCATCCGCAACGGTGAACTGCTGGGTCTGCAAACCGCCGATGTGGATCTGGTGCGCCACCGACTCAGGGTGGTCGGCAAGGGCTCCAAGCCGCGCACCGTCCCCTTCGGCCCGGCCACAGCTATGGTGCTCGCCACATATCTGGAGGACCTCCGTCCCCGCCTGCCCAAGTCCCCCTACTTCATGGCGAATCCACGCTCCCTGCGCCAGGGACCGTTCTGGGGCCGGCTGGAACCCAACGCGCTGGTCAGCCTGGTGCGCGACCTGCTGGCCGAGTCCGGGATCCCGGGACGGCACTTCCCGCACCGCTTCCGCCACAGCTTCGCCAGCAACGCCCTCCGCGAGGCGGGCAACATCGAGGTCGTGCGGGAACTCCTCGGGCACACCAACATCACGACCACCGGACGCTACCTGCACGCGACGATGGCGGACAAGCACCAAACCGCCGACGGAATCGACTTCGCCGCCGTCTCCGATCCGATGTCGCCCCCGCCTGCGACCCAGCCCGAAGCGGCCCCGGAGCGCGGCCCGGCACCCGCGTCGAGTCCGAGGGTGCCCGCCCCACGCCAGGAGGGCCCCGCCTCCCTCTCAGTTCCCTTGCTCTCCAATCTGGGGGAGGAGGCCGTGGCCAGAGCACTCCAGTGCGCCCGGCTGCTGCCCGCAGGAACCCTCTCCCGGCTTACCTCGCACCAGCTTGCGGAGGCCGCCGTCGGGACGCTGAAGGCCGCCTCCATCGACAGCGATTTGCTCGAGGCGGCCGCAGCGCTGGTCCTCTCCAGGGCCAACCACGTCCCGGTACCGCTGGCGCCCCTGCTGAAGGTTCACGGGCCAGAGGCGCTGACGGCAATCGACCGGGCCGGCGCCACCTTGGAACTCCTCGCCGGCGGCGAGGACGCAGCCGGCCGGCCAGCCACGCTGCAGCCGTGACTCTGCCCGATCTCAAGGGTGGCCGAGGGCAGATGCCGGACCGGGAGCGCACCTGCGCATTCCGGTGAGAACGACCGGCTGTTCCGGCTGAAAGCGGCCAGCTGAGCGGGTAGCCGCCCGGGCGCGGGCGCGGGCGGGGGCGGTGCCTCCAAGAAAAAGAGAGGCACGAAGCTTTCCTGTCAGGTGTCGAAACCAAGACAGGAGGAGCCCCGTGTCCAGGAGGAGATTACCCATGCGGAAGATCGGTGAGGCGTGGCGGCTTCAGTCCCGGAGTCTGAGCCGGCGGGAGATCAGTCAGAGCACCGGAGTGAGCAAGACCACGGTTGGGGAGTACCTGGCCCATGCCCAGGCGGCTGGCATCGGCTGGCCGCTTCCGAAGGGGATGGATGACAGCGCCCTGGAGGTGAAGCTGTTCCTCACGCCGAACTCGCCGCTGCGGTGAAGCAGGCCCAGTGCCGCTTCACATAGACCATGCGCCAGCACCATGTAACTGTCTATAGGCCCCCGTCTTATCGACAGGTAAGTGCCCATGAGCCATCCTCATTTGTCGGCCAGACGCCGTACCGTCCCGATGCGAGAGGACGAGAAGATCGACCGGCGATTCCCCGCAGCATGATCCGGGGGCGCGGTTAGCCGGTCATCCGGAAGACGAACTCGAAATCACCGTCTTGGTGGAGGACCACTACGTCGCGGCTCTTGGTGAGCACCGCTACGAGCGCGTCGCTCAACCAGAGCGCAAGGGACAGGCATCGGGCGACCGTGGTTAGGCACGGCGAGTCGAGCGGGGTGCGCGTCCAGGTTTGAAATCGGTCCTGCCGAAGGGATTGACCACCTGCACGGTGCCGTAGAGGCGCCCGTGCTGGAAATCCTCGGAGAGTAGTTCTGCAAGCCCGAAGCGCTCCGCGTAAGCCCACATGTGCGCGTCGAACCACGAGAGCTGGTACGCCGCAGCCCCTCGGAGTGCTACCCGCAGAAGCTCCTCGTCAGGGAAGAGCACGTCGAACTGGCTCAGCAGCTCCTCGGCCTCTCGCCGGGCATCGTGAGGATCCATGAGCGACCCCGCACCACCGATTGGTCGAGTGACCGCAGCAACGAACTCCACGATGGCCTGGTGGGGCAGGTAGATAGTTCCCTCAGCCGCCCCCGCCCGCAACAGCTCCGTGGCTACCCGCTGCTTCTCAGGAAAGCGTCCGTCGAAGCGGTAGACGAGCACGTTGGTGTCAACCAGCGACGCCACGGTCGTAGAGCTCCTCGCGCTGCCACCCCCTGTCCAAGGCCACCCTGCCCTCCTGCCTTAAGGAGTCGCGGGCACGTTGGCGTTCGGTGGCACGATCGAACAGATCGACGCGGTACCTCCGATCCGGGACGCGCCCGCTCTTCCCCTGAGGCACGACTCGGATCGCCTCTCCGGCGGGGAGCCAGTCGATCACCCCTCCGGGCTCGATCCCATAGCGCTGCGCTATCGCCTTGGGGACTGTCACCTGCAGCTTGCTGGTCACCCTTGTCACATCCTTACTGTAACAAGGATGTCTCTCGAGAGAACTCGGACCGGTCCCACCACACCAGCGGTGAGGGTGCGGCCCAGGCTGGAGCGGCCTGGGGGGCCCGTCAATCCACAACTGAGCACATCGATGCAGAGGGCCTTGGCACCGGCGACCGAGGTACAGAAAGGTGACCATAGGATGGTAGACTTCTGCCGGTGAGCTTGAACATCAAGAACCCCGAAGCGGCCGCCCTGGCGCGGCAGCTGGCCGCCGCGACCGGCGAGAGTCTGACCCGTGCCGTGACCGTGGCCGTCCGCGACCGCCTGATGCGGGTGCGTGCGGAGAAGGAGGTCGTAGCGGCCGAACGAGCCGACCGCATGCGCGCAATCGCCAGCGACGCTGCCGGGCGATGGGTCGAGCCTTGGCGCAGTGCCGACCACGGTGACGTGCTCTACGATGAGGCCGGGCTGCCGCGTTGATCGTCGACACGTCGGCGATCGTCGCCATATTGCGCGGCGAGTCGGATGCCGATCGCTACATCGAAGCCATCAGCCTGGTGGCCGAGCCGCTGATGTCGGCGGGAACCTACCTCGAGACGGCCATCGTGGTGGACGCGAACGGCGACCCCGTGCTCAGCCGGCGGCTCGACGATCTGCTGGCCACGGCACGGGTCCAGGTCGAGCCGGTCACCAAGATGCACGCAGAGATCGCTCGCCAGGCCTACCGTGACTTCGGTAAGGGGAGCGGTCACCCGGCTGGGCTCAACCTTGGGGACTGCTTCGCCTATGCGCTGGCCCGTGCCTCCGGCCAGCCGTTGCTGTTCAAGGGCGACGACTTCAGGAAGACGGACATCGCGTCCGTTCTCGATGGCAGCACTGCGCGCCCGGACTGAAGGGGCCCGGTCGGCCCCGCGTTAACCAACGCTGATCACGGACCGAGCCCGCTCGACCGTGCTCCTGCCTGGCCAAGCGCTCGCCAGCTTCCAGTCGATTCCCGTCCTTCGTCGCCCGCGCCGACGCGTTACCATCTCCGGCTGCAACGCCGAAGTGTCTTGGGCGACACTCCACCCACCCGACGATCTGCTCCATAGCCCTGCAAGTGAGGGAGGTCTCATGAGCGGTGCCGACCCATACGAAGCAGCGGAGGACGCGATCCAATCTCGGTTGGATGAATCGCTCCACCCCCGTGGTCCCGAGATGCTCTACCAGCATGTGGCCTCTGCCGACCTTGGACCCGAGTCCACTCTCCTCGATCTCGGCTGCAACATGGGAAAGCATTCGTTTGAACTCCACCGCCGGTTCGGTTGCCACGTTGTCGGTGTGGATATCGACGCTTACTACATCGAACGAGCGGTGGCTCTTTTGGCTTCGCACCCACGCTTTCAAGATGCGGTGGTGTTCCGCGTCGGATCCGCGGACGCGATCCCTGCTGATGACAATTCTTTCGACCTCGTATGGTGCCGAGACGTTCTCGAACTGGTGGACAATCTGGCGAGCACGTATCGGGAGATCAATAGAGTGTTAAAGCCCAGTGGTCGCGCGGTGATTTATACGATGTGCGCAACTGTGCTGATGGAGCCTCAAGAGGCTGGCCGGCTGTACGCTGGGCTGAGCGGTATCACAGCCACCAGCATGCTCTGCGCGAACCACCAAGAGGCAATCGCTGGAGCGGGGCTCAAGGTCGTGGAGACCGACATGTTAGGGCCCGAGTGGGGTGAGTTCGACCAGGAACACACGGGCAAGCCTGCCAAGTGCCTTTTGCAGGTGGCACGGCTACTCCGGAGTCGAGCAGCGTTCGTAAGGGAATTCGGGGAAGCCAACTATGAAGTTGCCATCGCTGATCGACTGTGGCACGTCTATCGAATGATCGGGAAGCTGGCGGGCCACATGTACGTCTTGGAGAAGTTGGCGGACCCATCCACATGATTCCCGGTGTCGGGCTGGTACGCGTCCGTCATGAGCGTGCTGGGCAGCCGCGCGAGTCCCGCCTCCTGGGGCCGGAGGGCTCCACGACCGCCCTGATCAGCGATCTCGCTCCCAGGCAAGCCCGTCGCGCACGCATTGAAGATTGAACCTCTCTCCCTGCGCATCCGACGGGTTCAGCCAAAGCATGGTGGAGAAGACGGCCTGTGCCTCCTTCGCTCGCCCCAGGCGCCAGAGGCAGAGCCCCATCCCATGAAGCGATCTCAGGAATGGGCGGTTGTCGAGCAGGCTCCAGGGGAGCAAACCGGTGTATCGCGGGGGCAGCGCTTGCTCACCGATCGCCACCCCGGTCTGGTAGTGCACCAGCGCCGCCGCCGCGTTGGCGGCAAAGACCAGGTTCCCCAGGTGAGCGTGGGCGTCGATGCAGCGCTGGTCGTGGACCAGGAGCTTTCGCAGCATTTCGCGAGCCTCGCGGCGAAGGCCGAGGCGCGCAAGGTCGGCGGACAGAGTGATCGCGTCGTCGAGATCGGCGGCGTCTGAACCCGGAATCACCTGCTCCATCTCGCACTGCGGGCGCGCCCCGGCTTCGATGATCTCCTCGAAGTCCGGCTCCAACTCGTCGCCAGGCTCGCCCCAGTATTCGTCCTCGGGCTTCCACATGCCGATGAACTGGAGCCGGAGCGGCCGCGCGCGCAGCCGCTCTACCAGGCGGACGGCTCGTGCACTCTCCGGCACCGTCTTCAGTGGATAGGCCCACTCCTTCCTCGCCTTGCCACCGCGCTCCCCAATCTGCTGGGGCATTCCCTTCGCTCCCGCCCATCGCCGGTACGCCTCCAACACGTCGCCGATGTCCGAACCCGGCGACGCCTCCACTGACAGCAGCGACGCCTGCAGCTTCCTTCCACCCTGGCGGTAGGTGACGACGGGATGGGCCGGCCAGCCATCGGTGGTGACGTCGACCAGGATGGCCGGGCGGCCGCCGACGCGCACCCCTCCCCGAACCGGCAAGAGGTCGGCGACGGCGCTCACCAGAGCGTCGATTTGCTCCTCATCCCCATAGGCATCCGTGAGGATCTGCTCGATCAGCCGGTCGATCCGATCCGGGTGCTCTGCCACTGCCTTCGAAACCTCTGTCAGACTGGTGAGCAAGCCACGCGAGCCGCCAGGCCCTCGTGGGGAACACCGCGTGCCAAGTCGAGGCCGTGGGGTGAGGCGGCCGCGCCATCCTCGTCGAGGCCTACCCGGGCGAAGCGCAGCCGTAGGCTCGCAGGAAGCACCGGCTCGACAGCGACCAGACGGGAGCACGGACGGTCCATTCCGGGTCCCATGGTACATAGTGGCGGAATTGGGACGAGCCGCTGTCGGCCGTCCCGTCTTCGCGTTCACGTCGGCCGCTCGGTAAAGCGAGAGGCCCGAAGGACTCCCCGCATTGTTGATTGCCAGGGCCTTCAATGGATGTAGGGCCATCGCGGGAGCACGAGGTGGTACTCCGAGCCGGATCGGCTCCCGCCTTGGGGAGCGTCGCCGGGACGTTAGGTGGCTGCGTCCTCCGCCCCTGCCGGACCCGCGGACTTCGAGGATCCCTTCGGTTGGTCGTCCCGGAGCACCACGTTCACGACTGCGAGGCCGGCGATGCCGCGGAAGTCATCCGGGTTGCAGGTGTACAGCGGAAGCCCGCACGAGATGGCCGTCGCAGCGATGAGGGCGTCATAGGCACGAGCCGCGGGTTTGCGGCCGGACCGGCGCAGTGACGAGGCCACCTGGCCGAAGCTGTGAGCAGCAGCGCGATCGAACGGCAGGGGATCGAATGCGGCCTCAGCCTGCTGCAGATGTGCCTGCCGCGCGGCACGCTCCTCGTCCGTGGGCGCCACCAGCGGGCCGATCGTGAGCTCGGCGAGGGTGACGGCGGTGATCAAGGGCTCCTCAGGGAGGTCATGGGCCTCTGCGACCCGGCCCAGTAGGATCAAGGTGGAGGTGTCCAGTACCCCCCGCCGTGGTGGAACGGGCTCATCCATCACAGTCGGGGGTCGAGGACTTGGTCGATGTCAGAGCGCAGGACCCTCGGATCTATCTCGGGGAGGCGGCTCCAGCGCTCAACTAGCACGCTCGCCGCCTGGGGGGGCCTCGAAACCGGGCGGAGCTCGGCCACATCCCGGCCGGCCCGCGTGATGATCACGGGCTCCCCTCTCTCAACCCTATCCACCACGTCACCGCCGTGGTTGCGCAGCTCGCGGATGCTCACCCTCGCCATGGATCGATGGTATCACATGTGATACCTGGTGCAACCCGGCCGCGCCCACCAACCGAGCGGAATGCGACACGAGGGTGCGGACGGTCTCTTCCGGGCACCCTGCTACGCAGAGGCGGGATCGGGACGAGCGACTGCGGGTCGGCTCTCGGCGCGCGACCAGCTGGAGCGAGCTCCTCTTGGTGCTGGGCGGCCCACCCGAGGACCAGCCGAGCTGCCGCCGTGGGAGCGTGCCGCGCAGCACGCTCCCACGGCGACGATGCCCAGCCCCGCCTCCTTCTGCTTGGAGTCGACCCCGGATTGTCAAGAGTAAGAACCGTTCCCCGTGACTCTTGCCACGGGCCTCCAAGCGCCGGCGGCGGCGATGGAGAAGGGGGTCCGCCCTTGCCATGAATCGGAGGCCACCTTGCCACTGGGACAGAGCCTCGTGAGCCTGCCCCAACCTTGGGCTGGCGCCGCCAGACGGTGGCGATCAGGCGATCAAGTGAACGGAGCACCCGGCCGCCTCAGGACCGCGACGCGCCTACCAAGAGACTTAGAACCATTGGGCACGGGCTGAACGGCGAGAGAGCGCCAGAGCAGTCCCCACTGAGAATCCCTACACACCATGGGACGAGCGAGCAGCCGGGGCCGACCCCGGCTGCTCGCTCGCCGCCTGACTTCAGCCTGGGATGAAGTACCCGAAGGCGTCCACGATGACGTCAGCACTCCCGGCGTGGTTGTAGATGTCGGTCGACCCCACGCTGCTCAGGGTCGCCAGGGTCAGGTTCGGAACGATCTCTCCGGCAGTCCAGTTGACGTCCGAGGCTGTCGGTCGGGTGCCTCCGGGATAGACCGTGAAGAAGCTCGCCGCGGTCGTGTTCGCAGCCGTGACATTGGTCACAACGGCCGTGGCGTTGGATGCGATCCCACCTACGCCGGCCATCGGCACTGACAGAACCGAACCCCCGCTCAGCGGGGTCCCCGTCTGGCGTGTGTCCAGGACCCGAACCGGGGTGATGGGTTCGAAGAGGCTGGCGTTGGCTGGGGTCGAGCTGCCGTTGGTGAAGTAGCCGCTCACGTCGACCACCACGTCAGTACTGCCTGTGTAGTTGTACAGCGTCACCATCCCGGTCGTACTGACCGGCACCACCACCCGGTTGGCGACCGTCTCACCAGCCGTCCAGTTCAGATTCGAGGCCAGAGGTCGCGAGGTCCCCGCAGGATAGGCGGTGAGGTATCCAGCTGCTGTGGTGTTGGTGGCGGTCACGTTGAGAACAGCCCCGGTGACACCCGAGGTGGGCACGCCACCCGCGCCGGTCACTTGGATGTTCAGGGTTCCACTGGAGGCGAGGGTCTGGCCCGCATTGGGATAGCCGCTTCCGGACCGTGTGTCGGTGATGCGAGCTGGTGTCAGCGGTACGTAGCTTCCCGCTGTACTCCCCACCGCTTCAGGCGCAAAGTAGCCCTCGAGGTCCACAACCACGTCAGTCGAGCCGGTGTAGTTGTAGATGGTGACCTCGCCGCTCGCCCCTACCGGAACTATCACCAGGTTGGGAACCGTCTTGCCCTGGGTCCAGTTGAGATTGGAGACGACTGGCCTCGAGGCGCCGGCAGGATATACCGACAGGTAGCTCGCCGCCGTCGTGTTGGTGACGGTGACATTCAACGCCACCGCGGTCGCGTTCGTTGGGACACTTCCGCCGGTAACTGTCAGGTTCAAAGAGGCATTCGCGCCGAGAGGCGTCCTGCTGGTTCGGGTGTCAAGCAAGCGCTTGGGCGTCAATGCCGTGTACGCGCTGCCAGTGGTCGACACCCCGAAGACCGTTCCGGTCAATTCGGCCAACGTCGGGCTGGTCGAACTCGTGAGCGTCACCGACACGCACGCCGGCGGACCGGCCGTGTAGGTGGGCACCGGCGCGACTGCCTCCCAGGCTCCGGCCCCGGCGCTGGCCAGCGGGTTCCACCATTGCAGAGAGCCACCCCCATTCAAGTTGCAGTCTGTGATCGTCAGGGCCGTAAAGGAGCTGCCGGCCGCAACCTGCACATCGAAGTACTCGCCTGCGGAGGCGAACGTCGGCGGACCGACTGGGTCCGAGGCGTACTGCCCCACCGTGAACGACCCTTGCCCGCTGGCCGTGACCGTCGTCCCATCATTGGTCGCCGTGGCTGTCCCAGTCGGGCTGGTCGAGGTACCACTAGCTGAGCTAACCGTCCCGGGTGCCCCGGGAGGGGGAGGGGTGCAGGTGGAGTTCACGCACCACGACGAGTAGTTGACGTGGGCGGACACCGGGCTGCCGGATCCCGGTCCGACCGGGCCCGGACCGGACGCGGCCCCCCACCAGTTGCCGGTGGCGTCCAGCGGAGAGGCGGTGCAGTCGCCGTTGCTGTTCAGGCAAGCTACCCCGTAACTTGAAACTCCGCTGCTTGATGATGCTGCCGCCGGAGTGTCGAGTTGATTGGCATGCACGGTGGCCCCTGTCGCGTAGCTGGGCGGCGTGGTCGTCCCCCAACTCGCCGTGTTGTTGAGGTACACCGGGTCTTCCCCGACATAGACATCGGCCACGAACCCGCTGATCGTGTTGTTCGTGATCGTGTTGCCCGTGCCGTCCCAAACCAGCACGCCGTCGACAGGCACACCCGCCACGGCGGCAGCACCGCTGTAGACGTAGGTCGTAGCTTCGGTCGTAGTGCCCGTGATGCTGTTGTCGGCAACCAGGATATTCTTGCTTGCAAGCCCAGAGCTATAGCCAGGCCCGATCTCTACGCCCGCCGATCCGGCAGTGATCGTATTGCCGGTGATCGTGCAGCCCGCGGCCCCGTGGACATCGACACCGTTGTCGTTGGCCGTGAGCGTATTACCCGTCACGCTACACGTGGCGCTCGAGGCCTGACTGTCAAGCCAGACCGCGCCTACGCTCCACGGTGACTGGAAGTCGCTGATCGTATTGGCCGAGATGCTCAGATCGGTGAGGCCGCCAGCGATGATGCCGAACTGGGCCGCCGGTGCGGTCAAGGCGGTCGGGTCACCGGTCAAGGTGTTGCCGGTTACGCTGGCGCTGAGAACCCCAGGCGATAGTGCCATGAGGTTGATTGCGTGGGCCCCGCCGTAGTTCTGGACGGTATTGCCAGTCACTCTGACGGTCGCCGATACGTGAGTGCTCTTCACGGCGATCCCCAGCACGCTTGAGTCGCCACTGGCAACGCCGGAGTTCTGGATGTGCTCCACGGTGTTGTCCATGACGGTGCCGCTGGTGTCGATGAGGGCAATCCCCTCCCACGGTGCAGCGAAGGGGTTCGAGGTGGATGTGCTCGTCGGGGTTGACGTTGGGCTCGTGCCGGTGATCTGACTGCCGTTCACGGTCAGGTTCGCCACGGTAACCGAAGCACCGTTACCTGCTGGTGTCGAGGTCAAGGCGCTGTCCGTCGACCCGGTTTGAGCACCGATAATGGCGTCAGTGTTGCCGGTGTTGTTGTCCGCGAAGTGGCCGGTATTGCCCTCGGTCACGTTGGCGATCAGCGAAGTTGGCTCGACGACGGCCGCTATCCCAGAGGTCGGACCCTGTAGGGTGAGTGAGGTCATTGGTGACGAGGACGGTGGGGCAATCGTCACCTGCTCAGCGTACGGGGTGGTACTCCCAGCGATCTGGATGACGACGGGACCGGCGATCGACTCAGCTTGGTCGACCGCGTACTGGATCGTGACACATGGGCTCGTGGGAGTCTTGCAGTTGTTGGAGCTGGAGTTGGATCCATTGGTCGCTACGTAGAGCGTGGTGGCAGTGGTAGTCGTGGCCGCAACCGGTGCCGCCCCGACTGCGGCCATACCCGCGAGCACTATCACCCCTGCGATTGCTAAACGCGCCAGATGACGTAGATTCACGATGGACTCTCCTTCCTGACGGAACGGCGCTCCTATGGCCGCTTCCAGTCTGCCGTCATACAACAGATGGACCCGGAACGCAGGGCTGATCTTCTTCAACTAGACCCCGAACACAGGGCCACCCTTCTTCGTGGGCATGCTAGGAGGAGCCTCGTGAGTTCAGCCCACGCCGTCAGGCCTGAGGGTCTCCTGCTCTGACCTGAATGAGTGGGTAAGGTCAGGGGGGAGCGTGTGGGGCAGGTAGCAAAGGTGCCTCGCTGACTTGGAAAATGGGGGTTGTATAACGACCGCCCGTTCCGAGTAGGAGGCACCCAGCAAGTGAAGCGTAGCGCATCCGCCCCAACCGTTCACCGAGGCGCTGACGATCCCACGCTCACCGGCCACGCCGGACTGATGTTGGTCCGGGATCTGAACTCAAAGCTGCAC
>JAJYPP010000075.1 GCA_021795235.1 bacterium | reverse complement strand
GGCAACGGTCATCGCGAATCCACAACCCGTGACGCTCACCCGCATGTGAGGGTTGGCGGACTTGGTGACATCACCTCGCGCGTATAGCCGCCCCCGCCGGGCGGCTCGCCACTCATCCCTGGTGACCTGCCCCCTGCATACCTTCCGCCACAACTTCCTGCCGCCGAAGACGACCGTGGGGATGGTGCCGTCCTGGTGATGCTTGGTGTACTCGGCGAGTTTGCGCTCCAGCTTCGCCACCCGCTGCTGCCGCCCGGCGATGGCCGACTCCGTCCGGGCCGCCTCTAAGACGTTGCCGGACTTGCGTAGCTTGGCCGCCTTGGCCCGGTCCGCCTTCTGCTTCTTGCTGGACTTGTCCATCTTCGCCTTGGTCTCTTCGATTTCCATGGGGATCAGCTCGCGCTGGGAGTCGATGATCGCCTTGGCGTGGACGATCGCGTCGTCGCAGTAACGGGAGTTGAGGCCGAAGTCCTTCTGTAGGCGTGGCTTCAAGTCGTTGCGGACGGCGCCCTCTTGCAGACGGCAGAACGCGAAGCGGAGGGCCGAGCACCACAGCCGCATCTCGGTGCCGAGCGCGCTCTCGTTCCCCCGATGCCAGCGATCCCGGGCCGGCCCGTAGCCCTCGGGGTCCTCTGAGACCGGCCGCCACACGCACTGGATCGTCACAGGCCCCTCGGCCACGGCCGCCAGCTTGGCCGCCGGCGACTTACGTTTACTGGCCACCGGGGACCGCCTCAGCCAGCACGGCAGCCACCTGCTGGCGCACCTCGCGCCCACCTTGGGCGCCGTAGAGCCGGGCGGCGAATGACGACACGATAGCCAGCAGATCGTTCACCAGATCCCTCTCGGAGTCACCGGTATCGGTGCCTTGGGCGTCCGTCACCACCAAGCTTACCCCGAGCACCCCGAACAGCCGCTCCAGGTACTCGTACCCGAAGCGGGCAAGACGATCGGGGTACTTGATCATCACAGCGGCGATGGCCCCGTCCTGAGCCGCCTTGATCAGCTTGGCCAGCCCCCGGCGCTTGGGGTTGCGACCCGACGCAACGTCGCTCGCACTCAGGGCCACCTTGTAGCCATTGGCGGTGGTGTAGGCGACCAGGCGCTCCTGCTGACGGGCCAGGTTTCCCATCTCCTCCTGCTTCTTGGCACTTACCCGGACGTATATCCCGCAGGTTCGCCCGGCGTCGGGCGTCTTGCCCATGACCGCCTCGATGTCCGACAGCCGGTAGCGGCGCTGCCCGCTCGGCATCCGCACCGGCACGAGGACGCCACTGCGGTCCCAGGCCCGCAACGTCTGCTGGTGCACCCCCAGCAGGGCGGCAGCCCTCTTCATCGGCAGGAGCGTGTCCATCAGCTTAAGTATACCAGCTACTCTAAATGTTCATTAACGATATCGCAGCTGCTACCAACCTCCCGCTCCGCCGGGAACATCTCATCGACCAGGAAGCGCGTGCGCGGCAACAGCAGGTCTGGTGGATACATGCGCTCCACCACCGCCAGGACCTCATCTCTCGTCTCGAGGTTGAGCAATCTGGCCAGGTGGCCGATGTCTTCCCGGTCCTGCTCGGGACGAGCGGCCAGCAGCTTCATCCCCAGCAGGAACTGTGGTGAGGCAGCGGTGACTCGCAGGCCCGGGACGTCCAGAACCTGGTTCGCGCCCGGGTCGGCGCCCGGCACAAAGCCCTTGGCCGCGTCGTTGAGCCAGCCGTGCGGCAACCGAAGCTCATCCCCCACGATCCGGGCCGCTCTGTAGATCTCGTCGGTGGGAGCGAAGACGGCGTCGATGTCCCGGGTCATCCGGTTGGCGTCGTAGGCCAATACCATCGCCGCTCCGCCGACAAGGTAGACGTCCCCAACCAGCCCGATTGCGGCGAGTTGTCCGCCGAGGCGCGTCAGGGCCTGGATGGCTCGATCCCGCGTCAGCAACTTTCCTTGGTTGGCCGTCATCGCCGCTCCAGCCCCGCGGCCGTCACGAAGATTCCCCGCTTGGCGAAGGACCTTGGACTCTCGCGCAAGCTTGTGGGGATCCACGCCGCCACGTCCGCGACGAACCACCAGGGCCGGGCCACGCGGTCAGGGTCCTGGGACCATCCCGGCGCCGAGAGGCCACGCTGGAGGGTCAGGTACTCCGCCAGGGCGGCCACCAGGGCATCCGTCGCGCTGTCCCCGATCAGGGCCGGGCCGTCAGCCACCACCATGGCGGTGTCGGCCGGGCTGCCCCCTGCCTCGTCATCCAACACCTCCCCCACCAGCCGCCAGGCCGCCGTGCTCCCCTGCCTTCGGCGCGCCTCCGCCACCACGGGGGCCAGGGCCGTCAAGGAGGGCCACCGGCGCCCCGCGGGCAGGCACGCCTCCACGATGCGGTTGAACGTCCCCAGGTTGGGGACCAGCGCCCCGGACTCGTACCGGCTCAAGGTCGCCGACGAGGTCCCGGCGCGCCGTGCGACCTCGCGCTGCGATAAGCCGACCCGTGCCCGCACAAAGCGAAGCTGAGAGCTTGCGTCCATCACGCTATCAGACATGATAGCAAGGTTTGGGCCAGCTGATACCGCTCAGCAGGTTTGGCCCCTCCCTAATGGATCCCCAACTTGGACCGCTACTGGTTCACTCGCCTTCGGCGCCCGCATATCCCCATTGGCGCCACGGCTCGCGCAATAGGGCCAGGGCCGCCGGCCAGCTCGCTCGGGGACCAAGCCAAGGTCGCCGCCATCCGGCGCGGCCATCTGAACAAGTCGACCACCACCCTGGCCAAGGCCCACGGCTGGATCGTGGTGGAAGCGCTCAACGTCAGGGGCCTGCTCAGCAACCGCCAACTGGCCGGAGCGCTCGCCGACTCTGGGGTCCGGGAGTTCCGCCGCCAGCTCACGCAGGAGTACGGCTCAACACCTGGTGGTCGTCGACCGTTGGGTCCCCAGCTCGAAGAGACGCTCTGCATACGGGACCGTCACGGCGGAGCTGGGCCCGAAGGAGCGGACCTACCACTGCTCGAGCTGTGGGCTGGTCCTGGACCGAGACCTCAACACCGCGATCAACCTCACCGGTGGGCCCATCCGGCAGTCACCGCCAGTGCGGCGGAGACGCCAACTGCGTGTGGAGCCGACCCCAAGCCCGGGCCCCGCACGGCAGGTGGCAGGGAAGGCGGATCTCCCAATTCGCGTTCCTGGTCGGTCATGCTCAGCGCTGGCGACAGCATCTCACTCATACCTCGAGGAGCCCGGCTACGCGCAGGTGGCGGCGAACGACACCTACGATGTCTTCGAGGCGGGGCGGCTCAGCGAGATGTTCACTCATCTCGGTATTCCATCGCTGGGCATACCGTTCGACGCGATCTTCGAATCGCTGGGCGAAGGTGGCGGGATCGAGGCTCTGGGCCCGAGCTTTCTGTTCGAAGAGCTGCCGGACTTCGGCCAGCGACACCTCTGTGTCCTCGGTCAGCCGATAGAGGTCGTAGCTATCCCGGCACTGAACACGCTGTATGACGCAGCGCAACTTCTCGGCCCCGATCTCCTCGACGGGGTAGACGGCGAACGGTACAGGATCGGGGAGATCGGGCCACATGTCGAGGCGGATCCGTTCTTCGATGGATCCAACGTGCTCGTTGGTGGTGAGGTCGAGTTTGATCTGGGGTGCCCTGGTGGCGCCCAGTGGACCGACGTACGAGACCGCCAGTCTTGGCCTCCCGTAAGTTCGAGATGTGGGAAACCCACATGGCGTCGAGCCGCCTCCAGTGCCTTGCTCAGTGCAACAACCGCCCCCTCTGCGTTGCCATCTACGACGGTGAAGTCTAGGTCGGCGGACTAGCGGTAGTCGGCGAGGTGGACGAAGCGGAGAGCGGTGCCGCCTTTGAGGACGAGACGTCCGCCGTCGTCGGGCCTGGCGTGGTGGAGCTGCGCGACAACATGGGCGAGGACATAATCTCGTTCCACCACCGTGGCGTCGACACCGTCGGCCTCGGCCCGACGGCTAAGGGCGTGGCGCGTGAGCATGGTCAGTTCCTGGCCACGGCTTGCAGTTCGTCAGCGCTGAGGTTCCACGCCACCCGAAAGGTATCGTCGACCCAGGCGACGTGCTCGTCACGCGGGTCGAGACGGACGACCGGCTGTCGAGACGCGACCGCCGGCGAGAGGTGGAGAGGCAGCTCCAGCACCTGCGCAAGAGAGGCGAGGCGACGCTCTGCGGCGAGTCCCCGGGGACCGAAGACCTGGGCGAGGAGCGAAACGCGAGTCGGGTCGGCGTCGCCTGACCCCTTGGCGAGGGCCTCAGCGAGCCGCTCGATGCCCCCGCTGAGGTCGATCCGGAGGGCGCAGTGAACCTCCCCGCCCTTACGGACGGGGCTTCTGGGGCTCCGTCCACTTGCTTGGGGTTGCGCGCCATCGCTCGCCTCACGCCACCGCAGCCAAAGGGCCTGACGCCGAAGCGCTGGTGGATGGGGTTGCTGGGACACGCTCGCTCACCGCAGTTGCCTGCGGCAAGGCCCGGTTCGGGGCGCTACTCAGGGCTCTGGCCTTGCGGCGCTGCACCAAACGGTGCGCCTGGCGCTGATCCATTGACCAGCGTTCGACGGCCCGGAGATACGTGACGCGGATCTTGGTATCCGGTCCTATGGGGATGTACTCCCCGTGAATCGCCTTCTGGAGGATGTTGACTCCCCCTACGGCGTCTCGGTGGCAGGTGAACCCACATGCGGGATTCTGGCACCGGTAGTGCCGCCCCGAAGGGCGGTTGCTTGTTAGGCACTTGGGACAGGTCTTGGTGGAGCTGGACTCGTTGATGTGCTCGATTACGAGCCCGGCCTTCTCTCTGAGGTACCGCTCCTGGGTTCCTCTCGACCACTGGGAGAGCTGCTGCCTTAGGTGTCGGCCGGCCCGGCGCTCCTTCCTTGTCTTCCGCTCGATGCCGCGCACGTCGCCGGCGACGATCCGTCCGGCCCCATGGCCAATCGCGAAGTCGGCGGCCTTGCGGGCCACCTGGTGGTCGAAGTTGCGCAGCTGCCAGGTGGCCTTGGCCTTGATCCGCTTCTTGGCGGCCACCAGCCGTCGGTGCCGCTTCGAGCCGTCCTTCATACGGGAGAGCCGCTTCTGGATCGCCCCCACGGCCTTGTTGCGGCACCGTTTGACGGCCCTTGCCTCGCGCCCATTTATGACCGTCACCTCGATGGTCCTCTCGCCGACCCAGCTGGCCAGCGCCATGGGGTTGATGATGCCTTCGTCAATCGCGATCAAGTTGGTACCCTCGGACCCCTCCCGCCCAGTCTCATAGGGGATGTGCAGCGACCATTGCCGAGCATCCCGGTCCCAGCAGAGTTGGATCTCGCCCCAGCGTGAGGCGTCCACCAGTTCTCCTCGGGCGGAGTCCTGGACCCCGGGCAGGGGGAGGACGATGCGCGGCCGGCCCCGGCCCAGGGAGAGTGCAAGGCGGCCATCCGGTGTCACCCGCCAGCCGAAGTTGGCGGTGAAGCTGAGGGGCCGGTAGTTCTTCTTCCGCCACGGGGCTCGCACCTTCATGCCCGCCTTCCGGTTGGTGCGGTAAGTGGCGATGGCATCCTCGAGGTCGTGGGCCAGGATCTCGGTCGTGTGCGCGTGCAGGGGACGCTCTCCCCTGGGCAGAGCGGTGAGGAACGACTGGATTGCGTACTTGCCCGGCGAGCGCTTCTCCTTCCACTCCGAATGCACCCAGTCGGTGGCCTGGTTCCAGAGGAGAGCGGCCACATGGCAGGCATCGTGGGCTCGGCGGTAGTCCGTCCCGCTCAGAGTCACCCGGCAGATAGCGGTCCGCTGGTCGCCCACCCTCGCCGTCGCCACGCTCATGCGTTCGCATTATAACACCAGAGCCCGCCCTGAGGGCCGTGGGACCGGCGGCCTTGACCCCTCCCTCACAGAAGGGGATTGCGGCCGCAATGTGTTCAAACAGGGCCCGCTCCAGAGTGGAGCGCCACGAGTGCCCAATCCGATCGGCTTCGAGATGGATGGTCTCGGCTCGCTCTACGACCACTCGGAGTGGGCGTCGGCTGATGGCCGGGGCGCGGACCTGGTGGGTGCAGGCGACGGTGATCGTGCGGACTGGGTGGCTGAGCAGTCCGAGGTCGGCAAGGGCGCTCAAGTAGGCGATGCGATGCCAGCGCGCGGCGAAGGTTGCCCCGACGGCCAGGGCCAGGTCGTCGGTGGTAGCTGAGGTGTGGAGCGAGCCGAGCGGGCGGATGGCGTAGCGGCCTCGACCCAACCGGTCGACAAGGCCATTGTCCTGCAGCCGCCGCAGCGTGTTCGCGGTGGCGCTGGGCGAACGACCCAGCGCCGCGCCGGCATCTTCGAAGGTGAACTCCTCCTTGCCTGCAGCGACGAGGGAATCGATCAGTTCCAATTGGCTGGCCATCGCCACCTCCTGGCAGGCAGGACAGCAGCAATTCACGTTAACCGTGAAAGACAGCTAACCCGCCGGGGTCACGTCCCGTATGTTGGTGTAAGTAGCGGCCCCCGGCCCCAGGCAGGCGGGATCTGGTGCCCCTCCCCGATCCCGCAGATCGTAGGGCCGTGGGCGCAACTATCCCATCCCGCCCTGCTGGCCGTGGGACGCGACAGCTGCATTGATACTGCCCCAGAAGGTGAACCCACGCGCTCACCACAAGGCCAGGGGCTGCGGATGCCGGTGCGCCCGGAGCCGACTGTCCTTGGTGATCAGGCGGCAGCCGGTTTCGATCGCCGTCGCATAGATCAGCCGGTCTGCCGGATCACCGGGGAAGGATGATGGAAGGGCGACGGCAGTCGCGGCAATGGCGGGCGTTATGCCGATGGTCCTGACCTGCGCAGCCAGATCCTCCAGCCAAGAACGGAGCGGCACGGAGACCAGGATCCGCTCGTGCCTCGCCAGCCATGCCAGCTCGAACCAGGAGACCGCGCACACCGCGAGCTCGTCCGCGTCCAGCACCGCCTGACTGGCTGCCAGGCTCATCCGCTCCGGTTCCGCTGACCACCATTGGATGACGTGGGTGTCCAGCACAACGGTCGTCACTTCAGTTCCCAGTGAGCTCCAGTCGTGAGCAATTCATCGTCGTCGGCCGCGGTCACGGCCACTCCGGCGAACTGTCCCTTGAGGGCGTGAGGGCCCCTGGCCGGTACCAGGCGCGCCACAACCCGCCCATGCTTGGTGATCTCCACCTCGTCCCCCGCTGCCACCTGCTCAAGCAGCGCGAGCATCTTGGCCTTGGCCTCGGTCGCGCCCATTGTTCTAACCATGCGGTCACCATAATAGTCACTACTCCGATTCCAGGCCGGTGCCTACCGGAGATTCCATGACGCAGGTCCCGGGACAGCCACTGGTAGGCACCCTTGCAGACAGTGAGCCAGGCGGGCGCTGCCAAAGTGAGGCCCTGCGGAGGAGGCCCGCGCTTGTGCTTCACATCACCAACGGGACCGGCCCGCAGGTGCGAGCACGGGTGCTGCTGCTGAGTTGAGGGCGAACATCCCCACCCGAATCCAGGCCGGATACGGCTGATCCCTGTCAATGGACACTGAGACCTGATCAGGGGCGGCCACCCAACCTGGACGCTGCCAACTCCTGCCAAGCCAAGTCCCTTCGATTGGGTGGAAATTCAGACCTTTGGACATCGGGGTCGAGCCGATGGTGCATGGCCCTTCGTTTGGAGGCACCCGACGCGGTCTGCCGGAGTTCGCCAGCCCTGGCACGACGCGGATTTTCCCCTCCGGAGTGCACCACTTAATTTTCCGCATCTCGGAAGTGGCGTGTCCAAAGCTCTGAAATTGGCTGCCGCCCGAGCCGTTGGCGCTGGTCTTACGGCCCCTCCCACGGCGCCGGATGATCCAGCGTCCTGGCCGTTACTACTTTCCCTGGCGGGCGGGGCCGCGGCGCCCACTACACCGCTTTGGCTGACTATGTCCGGCCAGTCACGGAGATTTTGCGCAGTGGCTACCGCTCCTTGAAGGTCATCTGCACCACCTATAGCACGTCGTACGAGCAACTGTGCCCTTGGCTGGGTATCACGGACGTCCAACTGGTGCAACGCGGCCCATGAGAAGCGCACGAACCGGTCATCTCTCATGACGTCCGCCTAGGCCTTTGAGCCCTGGCTCCGTCAGCAGGCCGGCACAGACGCCGAACTCCCAGAGCTCGGAGCAGATCGTCGCCTCGACGATGAAGACCGCCCAGTTCCCGCGGTCCATGGAGTCAAAGCAGATTTCGTCGGTCACCGCCAGGGCGCGCGCCACCACGCACCCCAAGGCGGACACCGGCACAGTCTCGGCCTCGTGACGGAGATATGCCACTTCTTGGGCATGCTCCGACTCGGACATGGCTGCCTGCAGCCGCGCCAGCCGCAGCGACAACTCACCGGCGAGGTACTGCCGGGTCACCGCGTTGCCTGCCGCTTGGTCCACCCCATTGGACCTGGTCCATGCCTACCTACTCAAACCTCACGTTGAGGAGTGTGGAGCCCTCCTGGAGGGCTCCTTCTCCAGGAGGGCACTCTCCGCCGCCTACTCGGCCTGTCCGAACGCCCTTATCTCCGCAGCTTCCTGGGTGGTTAGCTCGCGCGGGACTTCACCTCGGGCCACCTTCTCACTCTGGACGTGGTGACGGACATCCTCCACGATCTCCGGGTTCGCGAGGGTTGTTATGTCCCCAACGTCGGTGAAGTTGGAGATCCCGGCTATCACGCGCCGCATGATCTTGCCGGAGCGGGTCTTGGGCATGTCCGACACTATCCAGACGTTCTTCGGTCGGGCCATCTTGCCGATCTCGGTCTCGATCGCCATGGACACCTTGTCCTCAATCTCCTTGCTCGCTTGGATTCCCGGCTTGAGAGCCACATACATCTCGACCGCCCGTCCGCGCAACTCGTCCAGCACCGGGACCGCCGCCGCCTCCGCCACTTCAGAGACGGTGATGGCCGCCGATTCGAGCTCCTTGGTCCCCAGCCGGTGGCCGGCCACGTTGATCACGTCGTCGACCCGGCCGAGGATCCGGAAGTAGCCGTCGGCCGCTTGGACCGCCCCGTCTCCAGCGAAGTAGGGCCAGTCGTGCCAGTCGGTGCTGGCCTTGTCCCGGCAGTACTTCCTGTAGTAGATCTCCACGAACCGCTCGGGCTGGCCCCAGATGGTCTGGAAGATGCCCGGCCAGGGGTTGCGGATGCACATGTTCCCGGCTCGACCACTTCCCGCCTCGACCACCTCGCCGTTCTCGTCGTAGATCGCCGGGTAGACCCCGAGAACCCCGGGGCCGCAACTGCCCGGCTTCATGGGCTGCAGGGCGGGCAGGGTGCTGCCCAGGAACCCTCCGTTCTCCGTCTGCCACCAAGTGTCGACGATGGCCGCCTCGCCCTTGCCGACCACATCGTGGTACCAGCGCCACACGTCGGGCTCGATCGGCTCTCCCACCGTGGTCATGTGCTTGAAGTGGTAGTTGTACTTGCTGGGCTCGTCAGGACCCACCTTGCGGAGCATCCGGATGGTAGTGGGCGCGGTGTGGAAGATGTTCACCCCCAGCCGCTCGGCGATGCGCCACGGACGCCCGGGGTCCGGATATGTCGGTACCCCCTCGTAGATCACCGTCGTCGTCCCCAGTGCCAGAGGGCCGTAGACGATGTAGGAATGGCCGGTGATCCAGCCGATGTCGGCGAAGCACCAGTAGGTGTCCTCGGGGTGGATGTCCTGGTAGTACTTGGAGGTGCCCGCGACGTAGGCCAGGTAACCGCCGGTGCTGTGCTGGGCGCCCTTGGGGCGGCCCGTGGTGCCGCTCGTGTACATGAGGAAAAGAGGCGCCTCGGCGGGCATGGACACCGGCTCGATCACCGCCCCCCGGTAGGTGGGAAGGAGCTCGTTCATGAAGAAGTCCCGCCCCTCGATCATGGGGGTTTGGGAGGCGTACTGTCCCTCATGCCGGCGCCAGACCAGAACCTTGTCCACCGTCACTCCGTCCTGGCTCGCCCTGGCCACAGCCTGGTCGGCCTTGACCTTGTGGTCGAGCAACTCGCCGTTCCGATAGTAGCCGTCCATCGTGATCAGGATGTGGCTGCCGGAGTCCGCGATCCGCTCGCCGCAGGCGGGCCCGCTGAAGCCCCCGAAGACCTGGTTGTGGATCGCGCCCAAGCGCGCGCAGGCCAGCATGGTGATGGCCAACTCGGGGACCATGGGAAGGTGCAGGGTCACCCGATCGCCGACCTTCACCCCCGCGAAGTCCCTGAGCAGCGCCGCGACCTCGTTGACCCGCGTGTACAGGTCCTGATAGGTGATCGCCTTGGTCTCCTCGCTCTCCGGCTCGGGCACCCAGATGATGGCGGCCTTGTTGCGACTGCCTGCGAGATGGCGGTCGACGCAGTTGTAGGAGGCGTTCAGCCGACCGCCCACGAACCACTTCCAGAAGGGCGCGTTGCTGGTGTCAAGGGTGGTGTGCCAATAGGCGTCCCACGTGAGCAGGTCCGCGTACTCCTTGAAGCACTCGGGAAAACGCTCCTCCTTGAACCGCTCGAAGATGGCCGGGTCGGCAGCGTTGGCCTGGCCGACGAACTTCGCGGAGGGCTGGTAGTACTGCTCCTCGCGCCAGTGAACGGCAATCTGCGCTTCCGAGACCTCGACAGCCTCTTCTTCCTTCGCCACCCTGTCCCCTCCCACGTAAGCCTATATGCCCCCTTGTGACGGGCATCATACGCCACTTTTCGCAGCTGCGGCACCCCATCTGGCGACCCACCGCGAGGTGGAGCAAGGCGCAGGAGCGCATGCTGCGAGAAGCCGGGCGAGTGGCCTGGCTGGAGAGGAGCTCGAGCTGAGTTAGCTGCTGGTCGTAGCGGCGGTTATCAAGCCATCCCCCGGGGCAGCGGAACCTTCCTGGCTAGCGCCCTCAATCCCAAAGGCGCTCCCGTCGCCGGCCTCTACGCGGATGGCGACTTGCTGGAAGGCGTCTTCTGCTTCGACTATCCCGGAGGGACCGGTCCCACGAGCAGTTCGGTGTTCGACCGGGTCACCGACACCGCCGTAGCGGCGCGCGCCGCCCACGCGACGGTGGCTAAGTTCCCCGTCGGAATAACCACGGAGCCAATGGAGGAACTCCGCCCGGCGACGGACGTGCAAACGTGCCCGGCGGCTACTTCCGCACCAACTGGAGGAGCACCTCGATCGAGTCTGGGTTCTCCAGGGCCGAGGTATCCCCGCGGGCCTCGCCGGTGGAGAGGATCTCGCGCAGCAGACGCCGCATGATCTTGCCGCTGCGAGTCTTGGGCAGGGCGGGTACCACGTGGACCCGGCCCGGTCGGGCCATGCCGCCAATGGCGCGCACAATCTCCTCGCTGAGTTCGGCCTCGATGTCGGGACGGTCCTCCGCGCCCCCGCGGAGGACCACGAAGGCCACGGGCAGGAGCCCCTTCAGCGGGTCGTCGGCGCCGATCACGGCCGCCTCGGAGACCAGGGGGTGGTTGAGCAGGGCCGCCTCCATCTCCATCGTGGAAAGGCGGTGACCGGCCACGTTGATGACATCGTCGACCCGGCCGACAACCCAGTAGTGCCCGTCGCTGTCGACCACGCAGGTGTCGGCGCTGAAGTAGGCACCCGGGAAGCGGCTGAAATAGGTGCTGAGGTAGCGGCCGTGGTCGCCCCAGACGGTGCGCATCAGCGAGGGGAACGGCTCGGTGATGACGAGGTATCCCGGCTGACCGGGCGCGACCTCCTGGCCCTCCGCGGCGACCACCCGGCCAGCGTACCCGGGCAGCGGCTGGCCGCACGACCCCGGCTTGGCGGCCGTGATCCCGACCACCGATGACGTCCAGGCGGTGGCGGTCTCGGTCTGCCCGTAGGTGTTGTTGATGCAGAGCGACCCGTCCCCGACCGTGTCCCGCACCCAGTGCCACGTCTCGGGATCCAGGGGCTCGCCCACCAGGGCGATCAGCTCCAGGCTGCTGAGGTCGTGGCCCTGCCGGGCCTCGGCGCCGAAGCGGCGCAGCATGCGCAGGGCCGTGGGGGCAGTGAAGACCTTGTTGACCCGGTGGCGGGCGACGATGTCATAGAAGCGATCCGGCCCGGGGAAGTCGAGCGATCCCTCGTAGACCACCAGGGTGGCCCCGTGGGCCAGACCGCCGACCAAGGCGAAGATCGGGAAGGTGAGCCAGCCCACGTCGGCCGTGCACCAGTAGACGTCGTCGTCGCGCAGGTCCAGCGACCACTTGACGTTGGCGTAAGTGCCCACCAGGAACCCCATCCCGGCGTGGACCACGCCCTTGGGGCGCGCCTCGGTCCCGCTGGTGTAGATGATGAACCCCGGCTCGTTGGCCTCCATCGACTCCGGGGCCCGCGTGGGTGCGGCGTCGACCATCAGCTGGTGGTACCACCGGTCGCGGTCGGGGCGCATCGCCACCTCCGCCCCGGTATGCCGCACCACCACGACATGCTCAACGAACTCCGCCGTCTCGCCCAGGGCCTCGTCCAGCGTCGCCTTCAGTGGCAGCACCCGTCCCCGCCGGCGGCTGCCGTCGGCCACCACCACAACCTTGGGCCGGCAGTCACGAAGCCGCTGCCCCACCGCCTCGGCGCTGAAGCCAGCGAAGATGACGGTGTAGACGGCACCCAATCGGTAGCAGGCGTGTACCGCCGCGAAGGCCTCGGGGATGTTCGACATGTAGATGGCCACGACATCGCCGCGCCCGACGCCCAAGTCCGCCAGGACATTGGCGAACCGGCTCACCTCGGCCAGGAGCATCTGGTAGGTGAGGATCCGCTCTACCCCGTCCTCGCCCTCCCAGATGATGGCCGCCTTGTTGCGCCGTCCCCCTGCCACATGCCGGTCCAGGCAGTTGTAGCTGACGTTGGAGCAGCCGCCCACGTAGTACCGGAAGTCCGGGAGGGCGCCCTCGCGGAGCGCCTGCCAAGGGCTGAACCAGTCGAGCTCCAGAGCCATGGTGGCCCAGTAGCCGTCCGGGTCCCGGCGCGCCGCGTCCATGTAGGTGAGGTACTCGGCGAAGGAAGCGAAGTGGCCCGTCCCCCGGTGGCCCGGTGACGGCGGCACCAGCCGTGCCTCCGCGATCATCCGCGCCACCCCGGATGATTGGGTAGTCTCCTGGTCGCCGACCGGCGCGCCGGGTGGTGATCCGGTCGTCGGAGAAATCTCAGCCATCCGCACGGACTCCCGCGGGGTCGGCCCCGGTCCCATCATCGAATGGTGCAGGAGTATACGCGCCGCCGGGGCCACGAGCACGGTGGTCGGCAAAGTCCCGCAAGTTGAGGAGAGCCGGTAGGGAGGTTGGTAGCAGCTACGATATCGTTAATGAACATTTAGAGTAGCTGGTATACTTAAGCTGATGGACATGCTCCTGCCGATGAAGAGGGCTTCCGCCCTTCTGGGGGTGCAGCCGCAGACCTTGCGGGCCTGGGACCGCAGTGGCATCCTCGTGCCGGTGCGGATGCCGAGCGGGCAGCGCCGCTACCGGCTGTCGGACATCGAGGCGGTCATGGGCAAGGCGCCCGACGCCGGGCGAACCTGCGGGATCTACGCCCGGGTAAGCGCCAAGAAGCAGGAGGAGATGGGAAACCTGGCCCGCCAGCAGGAGCGCCTGGTCGCCTACGCCACCGCCAATGGCTACAAGGTGGCCCTGAGTGCGAGCGACGTTGCGTCGGGTCTCAACCCCAAGCGCCGGGGGCTGGCCAAGCTGATAAGGGCAGCTCAGGACGGCGCCATCGCCGCTGTGATGATCGAGTACCCCGATCGTCTTGCCCACTTCGGGTACGAGTACCTGGAGCGGCTGTTCGGGGTACTCGGGGTCGAGCTGGTGGTGACGGTTCCCCAAGGCGCCGAGGGCGGCGATGCCCAAAGCGAGCTGGTGGACGACCTGCTGGCTATCGTGTCATCCTTCGCCGCCCGGCTCTACGGCGCCCAAGGTGGGCGCGAGGTGCGCCAGCAGGTGGCTGCCGTGCTGGCTGAGGCGGTCCCCGGTGGCCAGTAAACGCAAGTCGCCCGCGACCAAGCTGGCGGCCGGTCTCAGAGGACCCCGAGGGCTATGGGCCGGCCCGGGACCGCTGGCATCGGAGGAACGAGAGCGCGCTCGGCACCGAGATGCGGCTATGGGGCTCGGCCCTCCGCTTCGCGTTCTGCCGTCTGCAAGAGGGCGCCGTCCGCAACGACCTGAAGCCGCGCCTACAGAAGGTCTTCGGCCTCAACTCCCGCTACTGCTACTACTCCCTCCTCAACCTTCCTCGATGACTCGGTCCCATCCTTGCAGTGGACCAGGGTGCGGCGTGTGTCATCGCCAGGCGCGCCTTGGGCTTCTCGAGCAGGCTTCGTCCTGCCGTGGCACGGACGCTCCCAGGTGCGAAGCGCCCGTCAAGGATCGGTCGCAAGACCGGTC
>JAJYPP010000074.1 GCA_021795235.1 bacterium | reverse complement strand
GCTATCGCACCACCCAGCGCGGCCGCGACTTCCTCTCCACCATCATCACCCTCCACGACCGCGATATTCCCGCCCTCCTCTCTGCTGCCTGATCCTCCATCTTTCCTTGCACTTCATCCCGCTCTCACCCACAACATTTGCGCCCCACACGCAAGTCCTGCGGAGCAATCAAATACTGCGTCGCCCTCAAGGCCTGGGCCAAAGCCGTGTTCCACGCCCCTTCATCCGCCGCTTCCCCTGGTGGTGTGTTATGCCACAGCGAGTCGCCCAGAAAGGCGAGGCGTTGGGGGTGCCCGGCCGCGGCCTTGATCAGGAGTTCTAGGGCGGTGCCCGGGTCTCGCCCTGTGGACTCGAACTTGTTGATGACCATCGAGACAGCCGGCTCCGCGGGCAGTGGTCCGAGCTGCAGCTGCTCTGCCTGTCCGTAGAGCGGCTTGGCCATGTCGCTGAAGATGGTGTGCAAGACGTGGCGTTCGGAGCCGGAAAACAGATACGAAACGTGCCGTCTCTGGTGTTGAATCTGAGAGCGGAGTATGGAATCCGCGTTGGAAATGCTCGCAATGGCTTGAAACTCATCCAGGACCACGAGTATGCGGCTCTTGGTCTTCTCGGCGGCTTCGAGTGGCAAACTGAGAAGTCTCTCCAAGACCTGCGCAGAGGGGGGAGCGCCGGCAATACTGAATGAGCCGAGGGCTGTGGGGATCGTCGGTTGGAAGGTCTGCAGAGCGGTCGCTCCAGCCCTGAGGAGGGCGCCGACCCTAGTTCGCGGCAGGCGATTGTATGCAGCCGCAAACCGACGGGTGAGGTCATCGATGTTCTGGCACCCCTCCAAGTCGACCGCGATCACGAACATGTCTCCCGAGCGATCGGAGTCATGCTGAAGTCGGCCAATCAGGCTGGTCTTGCCGTATCGTCGCGGAGCATAGAGGAGAGTGAAACGACCTGCCTGCGCTCGGGTCCGTAAAGCCGCAAGTTCCGCATCGCGCCCAACCACCTCCTCGGGAGGGATTGGACCGTCGAAGATGAAGGGCGATGGATGCTCGTCCATGAGTACACCAAAGTGTACCAGCCAGGTACACTTTGGTGTACCTGGGTCCCGCGGGCGCCTTGCAGGGTCAGAGTGCCGGAATGAGCACTTGGGCAACCGACGCCCGGCACGCCCGCGTCGCCTCAAGGATCCGCCGCTCGGTCAAAGGGACCGGCGACCAGCTCGCAGGCCACGAGTCGGCGCGAGTCCGTTCCCGCTATCGGCTGGTCTTGGCCGCTCGCTGCAGGAGCGGGTCTCCGGTAGGGACGAGCAGGAACCCGACTGGTAGCGCCGCGCAGCCGCCTGGGCCGCCGTGACCGGCTGATTATGAGGACGTCGGCCCGGTGGAACGGTTCGGTTGTCCTCTGGTCCAAGGGCGCTGATCGGCGAATCGAAGTCGACCAAGATGACCTTCTCGCCGCGCTCAGCCTCCGCCAGCAACGCCGGATCGACGCCGGACGGGGCGAAGGGCACGATCCTCGCGCCGCTGGCAGGGACGCGGAGGTTCTTGTCCTGCGCCATCGCCGGGATTGTCTCTGTCCGTAGGTCGTCGATCACGGTAGCGTGCATCGCCCCAGCCGTTCACTCGCACTCCTCGACTGTCCGGAGCTTTCGCCGCTGGGCCGAGACGACGTCGATCGCCTCGGTGAGGCGATCGTGGCGGTGACGATGCTTCTCGAGCGCAGGTCCCCAGCAGCCACCCGTGATCGCAGCCGCCCTGCCGCACTCGGTCCGTCCGGTCGTACCGGACATAGAGCTCCGCGTGGGTCGAGTCCATGAATCCTGCTGGGACGGGGGCGGTGTCGGCGTCCCCCAGGTCCACCGCTCGCAGGCCGCTCTGGAGCCGTCCTCATTGGGGAAGACGAACCGGAAGCACAAGCGAAGATTGCCATCGCTGATCCGCTGCCCGCGGGAGCAGTGGTGGTGGTGGGATCGCCGCTGCCGGTGGTTTGCTCTTGTCCAGCTGGCTCTCACCGTGACCGCCTACCGGCCGGGCACTCTCCCTGCCATTGGCTGTCCCCTTCGGACTCAGGAACGCAAGAATGTGCAGCCGGAACCCAGCTGTCGTGGCGCGAGGCGATCAGCCCCAGATGGAGCAGATCGGCAGGGCCAGGATCCTCTCATCGAGGACGAACGGTCGGGGCCCCGTGTGGAGGACCGCGCCCGCCAGGAACCGTGGGCCGATGCGCTCCCGTAGCCAGGCCAGATGCCTGGCATCGGAGCGATTGGGAGCTGCACTGGCCTTGACTTCGAGCGCGATCACGTCGCCTCCGCCCAGCTCAGCCAGAAGGTCGATCTCGTGTCGCCCTTCGCGATCCCGCAGGTGATAGAGCCGGGGGCGCAGCCGGCTCAGCTTGGCCTCGGGACGGAGCTGGGAAGCGACAAACGTGTCTATCACTCGGCCCAGGAGGTCGCCTTGTCGTAGGACCGCTTGCTCGTCCAGGCGCAGCGCAGCGGCTACCAGGGAAGAGTCGACCAGGTAGCGCTTCGCTGCGTGTGTCAACCGCAAGAGCCGGTTACTGCTCCACGCCGGTACGGCCTCGAACACGAACAGATCCGTCAAGAGGCGCTCATACGCTCCCGCCGTCATCCGGTTGATTCCCGCGGCGTCGTAGACAGTCTTCTCGGCAGCCACGCCCGCGGTGTTGACGCACAGCGCTTCGAAGTAGCGGCGGAGAAGCACCGGGTCTCGGGTCTCCCCCAACGCCTGGGCATCTCGGGTCACGAGCTGATCCACATAGGTCTCGAGCCATGCCTGCCTGGGTCGGCCGGTGAGATGCAGGACGGGTTCCGGAAAGCCGCCGCCCAGGGCGAGCTCGATGTAGCGGAGGAGGTCTGGTGGATCCGTGGGTGCTGGAAACGCTCCGAGAGCGGCCCCAGCCAACCGCTCCAGGAACGACGGCCCGTCGCTCCTCCCCACAATCTCTCGCATCGTCAGCCCGTACATCCTGACATTGGTAATCCGGCCGATGCCCGACCAGGCATCGGCCCATCGCCGGGCCCGGACACTTCCGGTGAGCAGGAACCGCCCAGGGCGCGAGTCGTTGTCGACGGCACGTCTCACCGCGCCAATCAGCTCAGGTACCTCCTGCCACTCATCGAGGAGCACCGGTTCGCGCATGGCAGCCAGCGCGGCGTCGGCGTCGAAACGAAAGGCAGCCGCCTCGGCGGGCACGTCCAGGCTCACGACCGTGCGCGCGAGGCGCCGTGCGCTGGTGGTCTTACCGACCGCGCGTGGGCCTACCACCAGTAGCGCCGGCAATTGGGCGAACAGGTCTTTGAGCGGATCGTCAACCAATCGAGGCGTGTAGCGAGCAGCTGACACCCAATTACTTTAGCGCTCTTGCCCAGGACTCAGTGTCGCTCCTGCCCACGTTTCGGTAGCGCTTCTGCCCGGCCCATACTCAGCAGACCACTCGGGCCGCCCGGGGCTCGGCGGTCAAGCCCACCAAGTTCGCCCTGGAGCGCGCCCGTGAACAGCTGGTGGCGACGGCCACGCAGCTGGCCAAAGCCCAGCGCGGCACCTCAAAGAGGGCGGTCGGCAAGCGCCATGGCCTGGCCAGCAGGAGATCCCGGCTGATCTGCCGCTGCGGGAAGCTGGAGGAGCGGATCAGTAGTGGTTCAGTTCGGGCCCGCTTCGCCCGGGCGGGCTCCCAGCCTAAGTCCCACGACTACTTGAGCCACCAGGAATGGCGGGAGGTGCGGGAGAGGGCGTGCGCCGGCCAGTGGTTCCGCCAGGCCGACATCGGCTTTCCAGTCCGTGGGCAGAAACCAGGATGACTCGGTACCATCCTTGCAGGGGCAACGGCCGCATGCTCGTGGACTCAGGCTTCCGGGGGCACGGCGCCGGGTCGCCCACCACTGCTCCGGCACGGCGCCGCGCTGGTGTCTACCACTCCCAAGGAGGGATGCGGGCCGACAGCGGGTGGGCCAGTAGTGGTAGAAGCTGGGGACAGTTGGCACGGGAGGGCCGGTGAAGCAGGAGCCGGAGTCGTCCCCGCGGCTGCCGGCTCGATCGGTGGGCACCATGCGATGAAACTTCGGGCACGGCTAGAGGACTGGTCAGGGAGGCTGTTCGGTTGAACGTTGCGGGGCGACTGCAGCAACTGGCGGCGCCAGATTTGGAGGAGCTGCTGCAGAGGCGGCCGGAAGCCGCAGCGGTGCTGGGCCCGGGTGAGCTCGGATGGGAGCGGCTGGCCTCGGCACTGGTGCGCCCGGAGAGCCTGATCGCAGTGTTCGACTCCCTCAACCTTTTCCTGCGCCAGGTGTTGGAGCTGGCCGTCTTCAGCGGCGGAAGCCTCAGCGCGGAGGGGGCTGCCAGGGAAGGGCTCGAGGATCCCTGGTTTGAGCAGGCTCGGATGGAGCTCAGCCGCTGGGGGCTCGCCTTCCCGGGGAGCGGCGGTCAGATCGAGATTCTCCCGCAGATCCGCCGCTTGATCTGGGATCCCGGCAGCCTCGGCCCGGGCGCCGAGTTCATGCTCGAGGCGCAGAAGGTGGATGTGCTGCGGCCGATGGCCACGAAAATGGGCTTGAGCGGAGCCTCACTGCCCAACCGCAAGGCCGAAATTGTCAAGGCGATCGTGCTGCAGATGTCCGACTCGGCGCGGGTGCGAGGACTGCTCGAACAGGCTCCCCCACAGGCCCGATCGATCTTCGACCGGATCCGCAATCTCCGCGGCTACTCCAGCTCCACCTGGTCCGGTGGCCAGGGCGATCCTTGGGGCTGGCGCTGGCACCCCGATCAGGCCACGGACGGGCAATGGTGGCTGGTCGGCCATGGGCTGGCCCTGCCGAGGGAGCACGGTGCCAACGACGTGGTGGTCCCAGCTGAGGTCGAGCTTGCGGTGCGCGGGCGCCTGGTCCCAGTCTGGGAGCTGAGCACACCGGCTGCTCCCACCTCGCCACTGTCCGAGGGGAGGCACCCGCTGGAGCTGGTGGCGGCGCTGTCGTCCATGCTGCAGGAGCTCCGGGGTGCCCCCGTGCCCGCGCTCCAGCAAGGGGGGCTGCCGAAGCGGGTCGTGAAGCGTCTGGCCACGGTTACGAGCGAGGACGAGGAGCTGGTGGAGGTGCTGGCGGCCCTGGCACTGCAGGCTGGACTCTTGACCGAGGTGGAGATCGTTCCCGAGCGGCGCACCCGCACCCGCCGCAACCCCAGAGTGATCCAGTCGCGTCAGGCGGAAATCAGGGTTACCGACCTCGCGGCGGAGTGGGAGGCCCGCTCGGAGCCTCAGCGCTGGGTTGACTTCGGGCGGACGGTGCTGCTCGGCGGGGGTGCCTCCATGGCGGATGTCGGCGACCATCGCGAGGAAACCTGCATTCTGAACTTCCTCCTCCAGCTTCCCCCTGGGCAAGGGGGACGGGCAGAAGGCTTGGCGCAGGGACTCCACTGGACCTATCCTGCCGTGTTCCCCAATGTCACCGTGGCGCGCCGCCAGCTCCTGACGATGGGGTCCGCCCTGGCGTGGCTCGGAGCCGGCGGAGGTGAGCCTGCCATCGGCCTGAACCCGGCGGGCCGTCTGCTGGCCGGGCCGGCGGAGCCGAACCCGGCGGAGCTGGAACTCACCTTTTCCGCGGCTGTCGATGCCTGTACCGTGACCGCCGACCATCGAGTGGTGGTGTCGGGACCGCCCGGCACGAGTCTCAGCCGCTTCCTGGGCAGGATCGCGGACGTCGAGTCCGTCCAGCCGGCGCGTATCTACCGCTTGAGCGAGGCCAGCCTTCGACGGGGCCTGGATGGGGGGCTCTCGCCACAGGAGATCTTCGACTCGTTCCGGCGTTACTGCCCAACCGGGCTGCCCCAGAACGTCAAGGTGATGATCGAGGACGTCGGCGGCCGCCACGGCCGCCTGCGGGTCGGGGCCGCAGCGGTCTATGTGCTCGCCGATGACCCTGCCGAAATTGAGGCACTGACGAAGGGGCGGGGTTTGCGGTCCCTGGCGGTGCGTCGCCTGGCACCCACCGTGGCTGTGGTCGAGGAGAAGAGCGTGGACCAGGTGCTGGCCCTGCTGCGCAAGGCGGGGCTGATGCCGGTGCTCGACATCGGCGGCGGGGGTTTGGCGCCGCTGGCGCCTCCAACCCGGGAAGGGGTCGAATCCAAGACGGCCGCCGCTCCCGGCCCAACATCGCAGGTCTCCGGCCCGCCCCGGGCCCGGGAGCTTGCCCGGCTGCTCAGGCAGAGCCCTGTGCTCAACCCGGGCGAGGTGAGCGAGACCACCGACGACCGCGCCTCTGTGATCGAGGTGGTGACGCGCGCAGTGGCCGCTCACAAGCCGCTCACGGTCGGCTACCGGAGCCTTGCTGGCCAGACCGTGAGCGTGTTCAGGGTGAGTCCATTCGGGGTCGCAGACGGGATTCTCCAGGGGTATGAGTCCCGCATGCAGGAGATACTCAAGCTTGATCTGCAGCGGCTGGTGTGGGCTGAGCAGACCGATGCTGAGCTCCGGGTTGGGCGGCTGACCTCAGGCGCGTCCGCGGACCCGTGGGAGATGTACGACGACGACGACGATGACGACGATGACGACGATGACGACGATGAGGATTACGACTCTGACTATGACGTCATCCTGAAACCCCTCGGGTGGGGAGACTGAGATCCCCGGCGAAGGGCCCCTCATTGTGCAGTCGGATCGGACGCTGCTCTTGGACGCCGACCACCAGGAGGCGGCAGTCTGTCGCTCAGCGATCGCGCCGTTCGCGGAGCTGGAGCGGAGCCCTGAGCACTTCCACACCTACCGGATCACCCCGCTCTCGCTGTGGAACGCGCGCGCCGCCGGCATGGGCGCGGAGCAGATGCTGGCCGCTCTGGATGCCTTCTCCCGTTACCCGGTGCCGCTTTCGGTGCGGACCGAGATCGAAGATCAGGCGGCCCGCTACGGCCGGCTGCGTCTGGAGTTCGGGCCCGGCGGGCTGGTCCTGCGCGCGACCGAGCAGGTGATTCTGGAGGAGGTCAGCCGCTCCCGGCAGGTGGCCAGCCTGCTGGGAGCGCGGATCGGCCCCTTTGAGTTCGCGGTGGAGCCGCTGGTACGGGGCCGCCTCAAACAGGCCCTCACCAAGGCCGGTTGGCCGCCGGAGGATCTGGCGGGCTACACGCCGGGGACACCCTTGCGGCTGTCGATTCGAGAGAGAACCGCAACCGGAGAGCCATTTTCGCTGCGGGCCTACCAGGTGGACGCCGTGGACGCCTTCTGGGCGCGCGGCACCAACGACGGGGGCAGTGGAGTCTTGGTCCTGCCCTGTGGGGCCGGCAAGACCATGATTGGGATGGGCGTGATGGAGCGCGCCGAGACCAGAACCCTGATCCTCACCACCAGCGTGGTCGCGGTACGGCAGTGGCGTCAGGAGCTGCTGTCGAGGACCAGCCTGCGGCCCGAC
The DNA here is from genome assembly GCA_021795235.1 of bacterium. GTDB lineage: Bacteria > Chloroflexota > Dormibacteria > Aeolococcales > Bog-877 > AG-12. Next base: position 6,978 of record JAJYPP010000074.1, on the reverse strand, counting down.
CAGGTGGGCGAGTACACCGGGGTGGAGAAATCGCCTGCGGAGGTGACTATCGCCACTTACCAGATGCTCACGCACCGCGCCCGCGGAGCCGACAAGGACCGCCTGGACAGCTACCGGCATCTGGAGCTCTTGGGCCGCGAAGACTGGGGGCTCGTGATCTACGACGAGGTCCATCTCCTGCCGGCCCCGGTCTTTCGCATGACGGCCGAGATCCAGTCCAAACGTCGCCTCGGCCTCACCGCCACCCTGATCAGAGAGGACGGTCGGGAGGACGATGTCTTCAGCCTGATCGGCCCCAAGCGCTACGACGCCCCCTGGCGGGAGCTCGAGGCGGCGGGCTGGATCGCCCCGGCGGTGTGCCTGGAGATCCGGATCCCCATGACCTCCGAGCAGCGGATGGCCTACGCGGTGGCGGAGCTAAACGAGCGCTACCGGCTGGCGGCCACCCTGCCGCGGAAACTCGACCTGGTCCGCGAGATCTGCCGTCGCCATCAGCAGGATCGGGTGCTCGTCATCGGCCAATATCTCGACCAGCTCCACGAGGTGGCCGAGATGCTGGAGGCCCCGCTGCTCACCGGCGCGACTGGGACCGCGGAGCGGGAGCGGCTCTACGCGGCCTTTCGCAGCGGCGAGCTCAGCCTGCTGGTCGTCTCCAAGGTGGCCAACTTCGCAATCGACCTGCCCGAGGCCAACGTTGCGATCCAGATCTCCGGCACCTTCGGCTCGCGCCAGGAGGAGGCCCAGCGTCTGGGCCGGGTCTTGCGGCCCAAGGCCGACGGCGGCCAGGCTTGGTTCTACAGCCTGGTCACCCGCGAGACCAAGGACCAGGACTACGCCACCCATCGCCAGCTCTTCCTGGCCGAGCAAGGCTACCGCTACGAGATCCATGACCACTCAGAGTTCTTGGAGGTGGGGGGGCAGCTCCCGCGTGGTTTGTCGTAGCCCAGGTGGCGCGGGCTGGCGGTGGCCTCGACCAGCAGGGCGCGGCAGAGCCGCTCTGGGGCTGGGGCATAGGTGCCGGCGGCTCCCGTTGCCCGTGACAGTGCGGACCTGAGCGCCTCACCGATCCTCCCGGCGGTGGGGGTGCAGGTAGAGCGCCGCCCGCTGGCGCTTGGTCCGCGGACTGAAGGTCTCGGACATCGTCCGGCCCCGGGTCAGTCCGATTAGCTGCCGCGCCCCGGGCACCTCTCGGCGCGGGGTGCAGGGCAGCTCTCGGGACACGTACCTTACTTGCGTGTAACGTACGATATCATTCACTTGATGAAAGTTGAGGCGCCTTCGCTGCTTCCGATTCTCCGATCGTCAGCCCAAGGGCGCATGCTGGCCCTGGTGCTGCTTCACCCGAACACTGAGTACACGGTGACCCAGGTGGCGGGCGCGGCGGGCACATCGCTGCCGACGGCCCTTCGGGAAGTGCGCCGGGCGGAAGAAGCGGGGCTGGTCACGACGCGGCCAGTTGGACGAGCCCGGGTCGTGCGGGCGCACACCGAGAGTCCCCTCTACCGTTCGATAACCGAGTTGTTGGCCCAGACCTTTGGACCACCCGTTATTCTCGCGGACGGGCTCACCCTCGTCTCCGGTCTCCAGCGCGCCTACATTTACGGATCGTGGGCTGCGCGGATGAGCGGGATCGCCGGGCATCCGCCGAACGATGTGGACCTCCTCTTGATAGGCGCGCCGGATCGCGACCAGCTTGATCGGGCGGTCGACGAGGCCGAGCGATCCCTGGGATGGCCCGTTCACCCCACCATCCGGTCGGCAATCCAATGGGATCACGCGACCGAGCCGTTCCTCGTGGAGGTTCGCCAGCGCCCACTTTGGGAGATCCCGCTCACGGGCGGGCGGTTGCCGTGACCTGGGAACGGGGGCGGGCGACGATCGATCGGTTGCTGGCGGCGCGGGAACTGGAGATGGTGGAAGTCAGCCCCCTCCTTGCCAAGCAACTGGTGATGCAGGCACGCGCTCACATGGCTTCCGCGCGGATGGTCGAGCCCGTCGACCCTGAAGGAGCGTATCAGCTGGCCTACGATGCGGCTCGAAAGGCATGCTCAGCACTGCTGGCCGTCCAAGGGCTTCGCGCCACAACCCGTGGAGGCCATCGAGCGGTCCAGGAAGCGGTCGTGGATCAGTTCGATGGCCCGTCTGGCTCTGAGGCCTTTCGGGGCTTCGGCCGTCTGCGCCGACTGCGGGCTCAAGCGGAGTATCCAGGCGTGGGCCATGCCGCGTTGACACCGGAGGACGTATCAGACGGGGTTGCCGCGGCGGCGAGGGTCGTGGCGGATGCCGCGGCGTTGCTGAAAACCCAGCACGTCACCCCGTTCCGTCCGTGAGGTCCCCCGACCGCTCTGGCTATCGCCCGCCAGGCGCTCACAGCCCAGCGCCCGGCAGCCAGCTACCCGCTACCCCGACCGCGGACCGCGGACCGCGCGGGCGCACCAGACTGCGGTTCGCGGTCCTTCTCCCGCTCTCCCCGGGCAGCGGCCCACACCGGCCCGCTAATCTTGGCAGGCAATGCCCAAGATCGAGTTGATCGAGAGTTCCCTGCGCCACGGGCAGCAGACCCTGCTCTCCAGCCGTCTTCGAACCCGCCACATGGTGGAGCTGGCCGAGCGGCTCGATGGCAGTGGGGTGGCCGGCCTCGACGTCTTCGGCGGCGCCACCTTCGGGGTCGCCCTGGAGTACCTCGGTGAGGATCCCTTCCAGCGGCTCAGGGAGGTGCGGCAGGCGACCAAGATCCCGCTCCACGGGTTGTTGCGAGGCCAGTCGCTGGTGGGCAGTGGGCCGGTCGCGGACGACGTGGTCGACAGCTTCGTGGAGACTCTGGCCGAGCAGGGGCTGGACGTCTTCCGCTGCTTCGACCCCCTGAACGACATCCGCAACCTGGCCCGGGTCGCCACCGCCGTCAATCGAGCCGGCAAGCGGGCCGAGGGGGTTCTGGTCTACACCGAAAGCCCGGCCCACTCCCAGGCGGGCTTCATCTCCCTGGGCTCCCAGCTCAAGCAGCTCGGGTTTGCGAGCCTCTGCCTCTTCGACCCGGCGGGCCTGCTGGGGGCCGGCAGCGCCAGGGCGATAGTCAGCGGGCTGGTGCAGGAGACCGGGCTGCCGATCTTCGTCCACTGCGCCACCATCACCGGCCAGGCCTCCTTCGCCTATCTGGCGGCGGCAGAGGCGGGGGCCGCCGGGCTGGATGTCTGCCTCTCGCCGCTGGCGGGCGGGGCGTCGCTCCCCAACACCGAGGGGGTGGTGCGGGCCCTGGCCGGGACCGACCACGAGCCTGAGGTGGACCAGGCCAGACTGCTGGAGGCGGCTGACCGGCTGGAGGAGCTGATGCCGCTCTACGAGCTGGTGGCGGATCCCAGTGGCTGGCAGCTGGACTCCGGCACCCTGCGCACCCAGCTCGCCCCCTCGGTGCAGCAGCATCTCACCTGGGAGTGCCAGGCCCAGGGGGCTCAGGACCGCAGGGCGGAGGTGGTGGAGGAGATCGGTAGGGTGCGGGCGGACATGGGGTACCCGCCGCTTATCACCCCGATAGCCGAGGTGGTGGTGACCCAGGCGGTCGCCAACGTCGCCTCTGGGGATCGCTACCTGATCGTCGCTCAGGATGTCAAGGACTACTTCCTGGGGCTCTACGGCGAGCCTCCCGGCCCTCCCGACCCCGAGGTGCAGAAGCTGGTCATCGGGCAGGAGGAGCCGATAACGGTGCGCCCCGGGGATGTGCTGGAGCCGATGCTGGAGGAGGCGCGCCACACCCTGGCCAGGAGCGACATGGGGGAACCGAGCCAGGAGGTGCTGCTGGAGTTCATCCTCTTTCCCGAGGCCGCGGCCAGGCAGCTGCGGGGCGAGGCCCGCCACGAGCGCCTGGACGACGAGCCGGCAGATGGGGAGCCGGCGGAGCAGGAGGTGGTCGGGCCCCCGGCCCTGGTGGACGGCGGCGACCTCAGCGAGCCGATCGGGGATGCCGCCGCCATCCCGGTGATGCTGCCGGCTCCCGCCGGGGCGGACGGCCCCTCTGAAACTCCGCAGGAGGTGGCGCGGGAGTTCCAGGTCGAGGTCGACGGGGAGATCTTCGAGGTGCGGGTCACCTCCCGCGACGGCAGCCTGGCGGTGGTTGGGGCCGGCCCCGGGACCGCTGCCATGGCGCCCGCGTCCGGGGCGGTGCGCGCTCCCATGCAGGGGCTCATCGCCAAGATCCCGGTCAAGGTGGGGGATCCGGTGGAGGTCGGCCAGACCATAGCGGTGCTGGAGGCGATGAAGATGCAGAACGACATCCCCTCCGACCGGGCGGGGACGGTCCAGAGCGTCAACGTCTCCGAGGGCCAGGTGGTGAGCCGGGGGGATCCCCTGGTCACCGTGGGCTGACGGCTCGGTGTTCGACAAGGTTCTGGTCGCCAACCGGGGGGAGATCGCGGTCAGGGTGATCCGAGCCTGCCGCGACCTGGGGCTGCGCTCGGTGGCCGTGTACTCGGAGGCGGACCGGGGGGCGCTCCACACCAGGTTGGCGGACCAGGCGGTGGAGATCGGGCCGAGCCCAGCCGCCCAGTCGTACCTCGACCTGGAGCGGATCATGCAGGCGGCTAAGGAGACCGGAGCGCAGGCGATCCACCCCGGATACGGCTTCCTCTCCGAGAGCCCGCGGCTGGCGCGGGCCTGCTCCGAGCACGGTCTGACCCTGATCGGCCCCCCGGAGGAGGCGATGGCCGCCATGGGGGACAAGGTGACGGCTCGGGGCAGGATGCAGCAGGCGGGGGTCCCGGTCGTGCCCGGGACCGAGGCCATCGAGGACCCCGAGGAGGCGTTGGGCGCCGCCCGGGAGATCGGCTACCCCATCCTGGTCAAGGCGTCTGCCGGCGGGGGGGGCATCGGGATGCGGGCGGCCCGTGACGACGAGGAGCTGCGCCACGCGATCGTGGCCTGCCAGGACTCCGCCCTGCGCTCCTTCGGGGACTCCCGGGTCTTCCTGGAGCGGCTGGTGGAGGAGCCCCGGCACATCGAGATCCAGGTGCTGGCCGACGCCCACGGCCACACCATCCACCTGGGAGAGCGGGAGTGCTCCATCCAGCGGCGTCACCAGAAGCTGCTGGAGGAGGCTCCCTCGACGGCTGTTTCCCCGGAGATGCGCCAGCGCATGGGGGAGGCGGCCGTCAGAGCCGCTCAGGCGGTCGGTTATGTCAACGCCGGGACGGTGGAGTTCATCGAGTCGCGGGGCTCCTTTTATTTCCTGGAGATGAACACCAGGCTGCAGGTGGAACACCCGGTGACCGAGCTGGTGACCGGGCTGGACCTGGTCGACCTGCAGCTCCGGGTGGCGCTCGGAGACCGGCTGCCGCTCAAGCAGGAGGAGGTCACCTGGGAGGGGTGGGCGATAGAGTGCCGGGTCAACGCCGAGGACCCCTGGGGGGACTTCGTCCCCACCCCGGGGCGGGTCACCTCCTACCACGAGCCGGCCGGACCGGGGGTGAGAGTGGACAGCTCCCTCGCCGGCCCAGGGGTGGTGAGCCCCTTCTACGACCCCATGATCGCCAAGATGATCGTCTTCGGGAGGACCAGGGAGCAGGCGGCGGCCAGGGCCAGGCGCTCCTTGTTCGAGTACTGGGTCGGGGGGATAACCACCAACGTCCCCTACCACGCGGTCCTGCTGGAAGACCCCGACTTCCTGGCCGGGCGGCTCACCACCGAGTTCATCCCGACCCATCCCGACCTGCTGCCGAAGGCCCGGGAGTGGCAGCAGCGCCAGCAACAGGCGATGGCCGAGTTCGGCCAGGAGCGCCGCCGGATCGCCGCTGTGGCAGCCGCTCTGGCCGCCTCCGGGGGCTGAGCCAGGGCCCAGGCAATGGTCACACCGGGCGCCGCCCTGTGGCAGTGCCCGCGCCCGACCGGCTGCGGCCGACCGGGCCCGGAGCCGTCGATCTCCTCGAGCAGTTCGACAAGCCATAGGAGCAGCTGCTACAACCGGCAGGGGATCACAGGCAGTCTCCGAGTGGGCCGGAAGCGCGAGATCGACTTTGAGCGATCCTGCGGCGCTGGCGGATGGCCCGGGCTCGGTGGATGGGGTCGAGGAGGTGGTGGGGGCTGACTCTCAGGCGTTCGACAGGAGCCGGCGCAGCCAGGCCAAGGACGGCCCGGCCTGGGCCCGCTGGAACGCCCTGAGGGTGGGGATTCCGGGTGGGTCCGGGAGTCTCTGCCGGTGGAGGAGGTAGCCGCTCATGGCGGCGACGAAGGACAGAGTCCCCTCCCTCGGAGCGCGGCGCCCGAGCGGATGGGTTGGGAAGAGCTCCCAGGGAGGTGGACCTCCCTGCATCGCGACACTGGGAAGCATCCCCGCCAGGTCCAGCCATGCAGGGCCGACCCGGGCCTGGGGCCAGTCGACGAAGCGCACCTCCCGTCTGTTGATAAGGATGTTGTCCTGACGCAAGTCGAAGTGGCAGAGGGTCTCCCCGCGGGCGGCCTCCGGGTATCCCCGCTCCAGTTCCACCAGCTGGTCGAGATGAGCCAACACCCATGGGTCGAGGTCACTCAGGTGGTCACCCTGCCGATCGCGCAGCCCGCAAAGCAGAGAGAAGCCGTCGGCGAACCCGGGCATCTCGGAGGCGGGCTCGCAGGCGATGGGGCTGGGAGTGAGAGTCAGGGCCAGCAGTTCCACCGCTGCGAGCACCACGTTGAGCTCCTGTCTGCGCCAGGGCAGAAGCGGGGGCCGGCCCGGGGCGAGCTCGAAGATGAGGGCCACCGCATCGTCCACAGCCACGAGGTGCAGGAGCTTGGGAGCGGGCGCGCCATCGGGCAAGGCGGCCGCGATCCGCGCCTCGCGCTGGTGCATCTCAAAGGTCTCTTGGTTCCAGGAGACCAGCACCGCCTTCAGACCAATGGACATCGAGATGTAGGGAATGCTGATAATCAGAGTTGCATTTCCGTTTTTGGTGTGGTAGACTGGGGAGATCAACAACCCAGCAGCGCCCTACGTCCAACCCGACCTGATCCAGC
>JAJYPP010000073.1 GCA_021795235.1 bacterium | reverse complement strand
CGGAAAGGGTCGCCTCGGACGTGTCTGTAGCCCCGTTGGGCAGGGCACCCACCACTCAAGCCTTCAGTCGCTAGCGCTCGATCGTCGGATCGATACGTATAGCTACGCTAAGACTTGAGGAGACTCTCGGCAAAGGTCCAGGAGGTAGGTGATGCGCCAACTCGCCGGAGTTGCCCGCAGCAGGGCCCGATCCGGGGCACCGGGTGGGGCCGTAGGTCGCTGCCCCTTGAGCTGCACCTGGCGATGGTGAGTCCTCCGAGGTGAACGACCAGGGCCGAAGGATTTCTGGAGCCGGCCGAGGCCCGTGCGTCCCGGGGGGGTGGAGACGCTACTCAGATGGTGGTAAGCCGGGAGGAGAGATCACGAGACAGCCGTTGTGGCCACCGAACCCGAACGAGTTGGAGAGCACCGGACCTGGCTCCCAGCTCCGGGCCTCGCCCATGACCACATCCAGCTGGATTTCCGGGTCCTGCTGCTCGCAGCCGGCGGTGGGTGGGATCTGACGGTGCTGAATCGCGAGGAGCGTGGCAACCGCCTCTATGGCCCCGGCGGCGGCGAAGCTGTGGCCGGTCAGCCCCTTGGTGGAGGTGACCGGCGGTCCGGGTGAGCCGAAGACCTCCTGGATGGCTCGGGCCTCGGCCATGTCGTTGAGGGGCGTGGACGTGCCGTGCGCATTTATGTGGGTGATCTCGGAGGGTTGCAGATCAGCGTCCAAGAGCGCCAGCCGCATGCAGGCTATCGCGCCCCTGCCATCGGGTGCCGGAGCGGTTATGTGGTAGGCGTCGGAGGTGCTGGCTGCACCGAGGATCTCGCCCAGGATCCGGGCTCCCCGGGCCTGGGCGTGGTCCCAGTCCTCCAGCACCAGGGCTCCGGCCCCCTCGCCCATGACGAACCCGTCCCGCCTTGAGTCGAATGGCCGCGAACGACCGGTGGAGGACAGGGCCTTCATGTTGGCGAAGGCCGCGATCGCGACGTCATGCATCGAAGCCTCGGCGCCGCCGGTCAGCACGATGTCGCAGCGACCGCTGGCGATCAGCCGGGCGGCCGCCCCGATCGCATGGGTGCCGGATGCGCAGGCGGTGACGATGGTCTCGGAGGGCCCACGCCATCCCAGCCGCATCGAGATGTTGGCTGCTCCGGCGTTGGCCATCATGGCTGGCACCAGAAACGGGGAGACCCGGTTGGGGCCCCGCTCGTGGTTGATTACGACCTGCTCCGCCAGGGTCTCGAAACCCCCGGCCCCGCTGGCGAAAATGACCCCGGAGAGGTCGGGATCGGCGTGCAGATCTCCGGCGTCCTCGAAGGCCTGCTGGGCCGCCGCGACACTGAACTGGGTGAAGCGGTCCAGCCGCCGAATCTCCTTGGGGGGGAACCAGGGGCTGGGGTCGAAGTCGTGGATGCGGCGGTCCTCGGCGTAGGTGGGGTGGAGAAGTCCCTGCCACAGAGCATCGCTACCTATCCCGCAGCAGGTGACGGCACCCAGCCCGGTGACAGCGACCCGGCGGCCGGCCACCGCCTGCCCGTTCTTGATTCCGATTCGCACCTCAGGGATTCTCCATCACCGAACTAAGGCCAGCAGCATGGCCACGGGTTACGCGCAGCCGGGCCCCGTGCCTTGTCACCGGGTCGAGCCATGATACAAAGCGGCGCCCTCCGGGCACGTGGTCTGTAATCGTGGGGGAGGGGAACAATTGCTCGTACGACGGGCTGTGGTTGGTGCTGATGAGCTTCAAGGAGCGGTCGCCACTGGACAAGATCTCCGTGACTGGCCGGACCTAGCCCGCCCCAGCGGTGCGGTTGACACCGCGGCCCCGCCCGCCCGCGAGGGCAGCGACGGCCAGGACGCGGGATCATCCGGCGCCGTGGGAGGGAGCGTAAGACCAGAGCCAACGGCTCGGGCGGCACCCGATAAGGCCAAAACCGGTACGGGAACCCCGAGAAGGGGTGCCGCAGGAGTGCGCTACAGTTCACTCGGCGGCAACGGCGGTGAGGCTCGCCTGATGCTGGAGTTCCGGCCGATGGCCTCTACAGCGGTGCGACCCGGCGTCAATTGGACGCTCCGAAGCGCAGTGGAGGCTGGCGATGCTGGAAATAGTGGTTCCCGGGTGGAGAGCGCTGAAGCTGAAGCACCTGGTTCTAGACCTCAACGGGACCCTGGCGGTCGACGGTGAGTTGCTGCCCATCCACTCGCGCATCGCCAAGGTGAGACAGCAGCTGGAAGTGCTGCTGCTGTCAGCGGACACCCACGGCACCCTGGAGAAGGTCGCCGCGACCCTGGGCGTCGAGGCCATCAGGTTGGACCATGACGCCAGCGGATCGGAGCAGAAGGCGCAACACGTGGCCCGCTTGGGGGCCGAGTCTGTGGTCGCGATCGGGAACGGGGCCAACGACCGCGGCATGCTGGAGTTGGCGGCGCTGGCCGTGGTCGTGATCGGAGCTGAGGGATGCGCGCTTTCGGCGCTGACGGTCGCGGATGTGGCGGTGCCCTCGGCCGGAAACGCCCTCGACCTGCTGCTGGAGCCGAGGCGCCTGGTGGCGACCCTGCGCCGCTGAGCGCTGTTCCACGTCCATGGCAGTTGACACCCAACAGAGGCGAGTGCGATGAGCGGTTGGACGCACCCTGAAGATTCGCGCTCAACTGGCCCGATGGCGGAGCGATTGTCAGGGGTAGCCACCACCGGAGACCCCGGGTTGGGGAGAGCGCGCCGCGGCTTGCGGCCACAGGGCCCAGGGAGGAGCAGCTCGCTGCTGTGGGACCGGCCGGGGAACGATTACATCCTCGCCATTGCGGGATTGATCGAGCGGCGGCGGGGCTGGCATCCGCCCGGGCGCGGTGGCCCAGGGCTGACCAGGTCCGGGTACCGCGGGCGTCAGAGCGCCAGCCCCGGAGTGTGGTTCGGACGCTGCGGCGGAGCCGCGATAGGCCCGCTCCTGCCCGATCCGGTCTGGCCATGACCACCTGTTCGGGCACCGAGGTCTCCCGCCTGTCGGCTCCTGTCGCCGTGCCGCAGCGGCCCGGCGAGGTGCCTCAGCTCGCCGTGACCTCTGCGGAGTTGCGGCAGCTGAGCGCCTTCCTCGACGGAGCGATCATGGATGCCGGGGTCAGGCACCAGCTCTGGCGCGGCTGGGGGCTCTGCCCCCGCCACAGCTGGGCCTACGTCCTGATCGAGATCGAGAGGGCAGGCGGACGGCCGTTCAGCGCCACCATCTTGCTGGAGGATCTTCTGGCTCGCGCCGTCCACCGGGTCAGGGTCAGTCCCACCGCGCGGCTGGTGGTACGGGGGCTGCGCTCCCGCGGTTCCTGCGTCACCTGCGACTACGTCGCCATCAGCGGCAGGGCGGCCAGCCGCACGGAACCGGGCGATCCGGTGGCCCTGGAGCTGCTGGACCTGCACCGAAGCAGTGCCTTGCTGCGCGAGTCCTGGTCACTGCTGCAGACGGTCGTCTGCGCCGACTGCGGGGCGGGCACCGGCCCGGCCTGCCGCCTCCACCTGCTGAGAGGGGGCGCGCTCCGCTCCCGCGCCGAGCTGTCGCAGTACCTGGACGAGCTGCATGCTCGTGTGGCGATGTTCTTGCGATCGATGACCTGGCGGGGACCCGAGGTGGGACCCGCGGAGGAGAGCTCCTGGGTGGAGGCCATGGGTTGGTTCTACGGCTGGGCGGTCGTGTTGGCCGTCACCACCCAACCAACCGGGGGCGAGGAGATGCAGGGAGCTTCCGACCGGCTGTAGAACCAACCCATGGCGCCCTGCCATTGCGCTCTGGCGCGGGCCGGGGTGGCGCCTCCCAGCCGGGCATCCCACTACTTCGGTTCCGCTTGCCCCGGCGGGCCGTGATGAGTCGTCGGCGTTGCCGGCCGGGACCGCCAGTCCCTTGCCCGGCTGCGTGGATCCACGTGCTGCGGCAAGCGTGCTAACCCGCTAGCGGTCGCGGCGGAGGGATGTCAGCATGAGGGCATGGCGGCAGAGTTGCAAGTGAGAGAGCGGATGGTGGAGAGGGTGGCACCGGGTGGGGCGCTTCTGGAGCTGAAGGCTCCGGGTCAGCTTGCTCAATGGCAGGAGATGATGGCACTGCTCCTGTGCGCTCGCCCGAGCGAGCCCACTCCCGAGCGGCAGACTTGCACCGAATGCGACTCCGGCTCTCCTCTGGGCGCTCTGCCGCCTGAGACTTACCTGGGCTGAGATCTCAATCCTCCGTGGGCAGGTGGAGGTACATCGTCTGGATGCCGACCCTGCCCGGGCCGCGGAAGCGGTTGAAGACCAACTGTCCTATCCCCGCGAAGACGCCTGTCCTCAAGCCGTACACGGTCGGTCGCATTCTCACCTCCGGGTCCATGTAGACCCAGCCTCCCGGCTCAACGTCGATCTCTTCCCCATCTTCCAGCCACTTCTCCAGCACGTTGCCATACCCGTGCAGCCAGACCACCCCATCGCCGTCCTTGGCGTCGAAGCGGTCCACCCAGAAGCCGTTGTCGCCGAACAGGTTGTTGGTTATCCCGTGAAGCCGGGATGCGCTGTAGCGCAGCGATCCGGTGGCGGCTAGGAACTGGTGCTCGCGCACCAGAATCGCTGCCTGGCGGGGCAACTCCAAGGGGAACACGTGACCGGGCGCGTCCCTGGAGAAGGCGATCTCCCCGCGGCCCCGGGCTTCGGTCAGGAAGACCTGGCGGCCTGAGATCATCCGTCGTGCCGCGCCGCGCACGGCCCGCAGCCGGATGGCGAGCCGGGGGTCCTTCCACAGCACCACGTGGTGCTCGAAATAGAGCGGCATCGACCCGTCCAAGGAGCAGTGCAGCATGGGCACCAGTTCGCCTTGGATCTGGTACGTGATCCCCGGGGCAAGTCCTTCGCGGATCTGGGTAGGGAGAATCTCCGGTGGGTTCATCACCTGGGGTGGCCTCCTAAGTCGCTGATGCGGCGGGACGATCCGTCCCGCCCATCTTCGTCCCGTGATCAACCGGCTCAAGCTCCGGGAGCCAACTCGGCCGGTGAGGCGCATGTCCGGCTGGTGCTCGGCGCGCGGGTCGTGGTGGCGCGTTTGCGCTCAGAGCCATGATAGAAGGCGATCGCCCGCGGCTCCCCGGACCCGAGGGGCGTCTCCGTGCCCGGGTCGAGACTGCCGACCTCGGACTCAGAGGTGGATCGTCGGCCGCCCGGACGGGGTGACGTCGAAGGTTGCCCACATTCCCAATTGCTCGTGCCCGAGGACCAAGCAGGCGATCCGGTAGCTGCCGGCGTGGCTGGCCACGAACGAGAAGGTGGAGTGGTCCCCAGGGGGAATCCCGACTGTGGGATTGGGAATGCTGGCCCCTGGGAAGACCGGTGTCGTCCCCCCGGCGGTCACGATCGCAGCCGAGTGGTTGATCTTGTCCACGTTGCTGAAGTTCACCACCGTGGTCCAGCCGACCGGAACCGTGACGACCAGCTTGCCGTTCGCTTCGCCGTCGTAGCTGAGCGTGTTGTTTACCCCCTGGTAGCCCGCCTCCAGCTTGAGGGTCGCGGTCTTGGTGGCCGCGTTGTAGCTCATCCAGCGGTCGAGGCTGACGGTGGAGCTCGACTGGCTCGGCTTGGCCGAGGGCGAAACCGAGGGCTCGGCCGAGGGTGAAACCGGGGACGACGCTGGCGGGGCCGCCCGGACGTAGAACGAAGGAGTCGCAGTGATCAGGCCGTCAGCCACTACGGTCACGGTCCTGGAGCTCAGCCGGTGGCCAGCCACCGTCCAACCGGTGAAGGGGTGCTGGGAGGCGCTGGCGGCGGTGGCCGAGAGGACGGCCTTCTGGCCGCACGCCAGTTGGATGGTTGATTCATTGCGGGTGAGCAGGTGCGACGAGCCGTGGTAGGTCGCCTGCACGGTTCCCAGGGGGGCGGAGTTGACGGCAGGGATCTCCACGGTCACCGAGCAGCCGACGCCGGTGTCCGGGGAGGACAGCGGTCCGCCGCATCCGGCGGCCAGGGCGCCGAGTCCCAGCGCCAGCACCAGTCCCATCGCCGCCCTACTGGGAACGGGCGTCAACTGCTCTTTGCGCCAATCCTGGCGGCCCTCCTTCCACTCATCGATCTCAGATTAGCGGATCGATCCCGGTCTGCGGCGCGGCCGGCTTCGCTTCCACCCGGGCTGGGGCGCTACTTGCGGTGTGTGCTGTGGACGCATTGGCGCTAGGGTATGAACCTGTGAGCGCCGTCGAACAGGGCGTGGCGGAGCGGACCCATTCGGTCGGGAGTGGGGAGACCGAGGATCGGCGGGACCGGCCCTGGAACGTCATCGTGTGGAACGATCCGGTCACCCTGATGAGCTACGTCGTGTCCGTATTCCGCCGTCTCTTCGGTTACGACCTTGAGACCGCCACCCGGCTGATGCTGCAGGTCCACCACGAGGGCAGAGCGGTAGTCGCCACCGAGCCCCGCGAGCGGGCCGAGATGACTGTCGCCCAACTCCACGCCCACGGCCTGCAGGCGACTCTGGCCCACGACTGAGTTTGGCCGAGATCAGGGGGCACGGGGAGCGGATCGAGGTCCTGGTGGACCGGCGGGAGCGGGAGGCGTTGCTTCAGATCGTGGACCGGGTGCGGCCGATGGTCGACGAGTCGACCTGGGCCTTCCCCAGGGCGTACGAGCAAGAGGATCTGGAGGAGGAGTTCCAGAGGCTGGCCGGCGCCGATCTGTTGCAGTCCCGGGAGTCCGATATCGCGACCCTGCGGGGTTGCCTGGAGTCAGGCGATCCCATCGAGCTCACCGAGCAGGAGACGTGGAGCTGGCTGCGAGCCCTGAACGTGCTCCGGCTGGCCCTGGCGGAACGCCTCGGCCTGGACTCGGATGGCTGGGAGGAGCGCTTCAGCTCCCGTCAGCACCGCCGCCCACCCCTGGCTACCCTGCACCTACTCAGTTGGGTTCAGGAGGAACTGGTGGATGCGCTGCTCCAGAGCTGAGGGCGGCGGCGCCGACTGGACCAGTGCCCTCGCCACTTGGCCGGTGCGCCACCGCGGGCGCCGAGGACGAGTCTGGTGGTCAGTCGCGGCGCCGAGACCAGAGATCCGCGATCCAGCCTTCCACCTCGTCGGGATGCGTGGGGATCTGCGCACTCAGGATCCGGCACCCATCCTGGGTCACCACCACATCGTCTTCGATGCGTACCCCGATCCCGCGCAGGCTCTCGGGCACTGTGGAGTCGTGGGGCTGGAAGTAGAGGCCGGGCTCTACCGTTAGCACCATCCCCACCTCGAGCTTGCCCTCCGGGTACAGCTCCTCCCGCGCCTTGGCGCAGTCGTGCACATCGAGGCCCAGCATGTGGCTGACACCATGGATGGAGTACCGGCGGTGGAGCTGACTGTCCGCCCGCAGGGACTCCTCCGCTGGCACCGGGAGGATGCCCATCTCCTCCAGGCCATGGGCGAGCACCCTCTGGGCGGCTCGGTTCGGCTCCTGGAAGTCGTTGCCCGGCCTGACGGCCGCTATGCCGGCCTGCTGAGCTCGCCAGACCAGCTCGTAGACCCGCCGCTGCTCGGGAGTGAACCTGCCATTGATGGGCAGGGTCCGGGTCACATCGGCGGTGTAGTAGCGCTTGGTCTCCACCCCGGCGTCCAGAAGCAGGAGATCTCCCGGGCGGAGCTGGCCGGTGTTGTGACTCCAGTGCATGATGGTGGCGTGACCGCCGGCGGCGGCGATCGTCGAGTAGCCGGTGTCATTGCCGGCAGTTCGGGCTCGGCTGAAGAAGGCGACTTCGACATCTCGTTCCGTCTGGCTGTCGGGGAGTGCCCGCACCACGTCCTCGAAGCCCTGCGCGGTCAGGTCCGCCGCCTCCTGGAGCAGGTCCACCTCCAGGTGATCCTTGCGCAGACGCATCTCGGAGAGGTGGGAGGTGAGTTCCTCATCTGGACCAGCGAGGTCCTGGGTCGCCCGGTCAACCGCTGGGTCGACGCCGCGCAGGACTACCCCGCGGTCGTGGGCCCGCAGCACGTGCTCCAGCTCTGTCAGGGGGCGTGCCTCTACTCCGAAGCGGGCGGCTGCCGCCCGCAGGCCCTGGCGCGGCCCAACCCAGAAGGCACCGCTCCGATCCGTGAAGAACCCGGCCGTCTTGAAGTCCGATTCAGGCTCGGCGTAGAGGCATGCCCGGTGGCCTCCCCCTGGGTCTGGTTCCAGAACCAGGACCTCGTCAGTCTCGCCGTCGCCCACCAGATACAGGAAGTCGGTGGCGGGCCGAAACCGGAACTCGGTGTCGTTGGCCCTGGTCTTGGGGACCCCACTTGGCACCACTACCAGCAGGCCTGGGAACCGCTTTGACAGCGCTTGCCGCCGGGCCTGATACAGCTCCAGCCCGGAAATGGGGCCGAGATCCGCGGACTCCGGCACCTCCCAACCGGAGACCATGAAGTCCAGCAGAGCCTGCGGGGGCTTGCGGTCGTGCTTGGCCGGGGGCCCCGGCCGCTCGTCGGCACGAACCTGGTCGGTGCCCTCCTCGCTCACCGGTCGATCGTACCGCAACGATCCTGCGCCACGATCGGGCTCGGTCAGCCGATGGGAGCCGGGCCCTTCGGGGATGCCACCACTGGGCCAGCGCAACCAGGGCCGGGGGCCGAATCGGCCGACCGCAGCCGGGCGGACCGCGACATGGAGAGTCCGACCAGACAGCTATAGCTGGCGGGGCGGACTCTCCGCCAGCCCAGATCGGCGTAGCCAAGAGACAGCCCGGCCGCGAGATTGGCGCGGTCTCGGTCCGGTGCCCGCCCAGCAGGGACCCGGAGAGCATGTCGCAACCTCAGGTCGTGGTCTGCGAACGCCGGTACAGGGCCGACGCCATGGCTGCCCCAGTCACCTTGCCGCGGTTCAGGTTGGCCCGAGTCTGACCGGGCTGGGTAGATAGGCGTGCCGGTTTGCCCGGTCGCCGCGGCGTCCGGCGCCGGGTCGGCAGGCGGGCGGACTCGCTCCGGCCGGCAGCGACCAGCCGGGGATCGGTAAGTTGTCCACGTGCGCGCGCTGGAACGCTTCGAGGTGAACCTGGCGGAGGATCGGGATGAGCCCCGGGCCGCCGATGCCATGCCTCGGGTTGCCTACTTCTCGCCCGAGTTCGGAGTGAGCGCTGACATACCCCAGTACTCGGGTGGGTTGGGGGTTCTCGCCGGCGACTACCTTCGGGTCTGCGCCGACCAGGGACGTCCCCTGCTCGGGGTCGGGCTCTTCTACCACTACGGCTACTTCCGGCAGCGCCTCGACCGCGACGGCTGGCAGCAGGAGAGCTACCGGGAGTTGGACCCGGCCGAGATGGGCTTGCAGCCCGTCTCCCAGCGTCCCATCGAGCTACCTCTGGGCGAGCGGACGCTGTGGGCCAACGTCTGGCGCCAGCAGGTGGGCCCGGTGCCGCTCTACCTCATGGACACGACCTGTGCCTCCAATGATCCCGACCTGCTGATGGTCACCGACCGTCTGTACGGGGGCGAGCTGGAGCATCGCCTGCAACAGGAGATCCTGCTCGGAATGGGGGGCATCCGGGCCCTGACCATGGCCGGGGAGCGGCCCACCCTGTTCCACAGCAACGAGGGCCACGCCGGCTTCCTCGCGCTGGAGCGGATCCGGCAGCTGGTGGTGGAGCATGGTCTCGCTTTTGGGGAGGCTGCCGAGGCGGCCCGGGCCAGCACGGTCTTCACGACCCACACCCCGGTTCCCGCTGGCATCGACCGCTTTCCCATCGACCTGATGGAGCGCTACTTCCACCGCTACTGCGCAGAGATGGGGATCAGTTTGGAGACCCTGATGCAGCTGGGGCATTTCCCGGGCGAGCCGGCCGACGCCCCCTTCAACATGGCGGTGCTGGGGCTGCGCATGTCGGGCCAGGCCAATGCCGTCTCCCACCTCCATCAACGGGTGAGCCAGAGGATGTTCCACAGCCTTTGGCCCCAGCTCTTCGAGACCGAGGTACCGATCCAGGCGGTGACCAACGGCGTGCATGCCCGGCAATGGATCGCCCCGGAAGTCGGCCAGCTCCTGGAGCGGCACCTCGGCCCCCGGTGGGACCTCGATGAGGGCGCCAGCTGGGGCCGCTTGCACGCGCTCTCCACCACCGAGATCTGGGAGGCGCGGCAACCGGGCCGCCGCCGGCTGCTGGCGGAGGTGCGCCGTCGGCTGCGCGCGGCGGAGCTGGCCCGGGGGACCCCGGAGGGCGAGCTGGGGTGGACCGATTCCGTACTTCGAGAGGATGCCCTCACCATCGGCTTCGCCCGACGGGTGGCGGAGTACAAGCGCGGAGCTCTGCTCTTCCACCAGCCGGACCGTTTGAAGAGGCTGCTGCTCGATCCCGTCCGCCCCGTGCAGATGGTCATAGCCGGCAAGGCTCATCCCCGCGACGAGCAGGGCAAGCACATCATCCAGGCCCTCTCCAGGGTCGCCAGGGATCCTGAGCTGAGGGGTCATCTGGTCTTCATCGAGGACTACGACATAGAGGTTGGGCGGATGCTCTACCGAGGATCTGACATCTGGCTCAACACCCCCCGGCGCCCCATGGAGGCTTGCGGCACCTCGGGACAGAAGGCGGCCCTCAGCGGGGCACTCAACTGCTCGATCCTCGACGGCTGGTGGGACGAGTGCTATCGCGGCGACAACGGTTTCGCTCTGCCCTCGTTCGAGGAGGTGGAGGATCTGGGGCAGCGCGACCAGATGGAGGCCGAGGCTCTCTTCCAGGTGCTGGAGCAGCAGGTGGTACCGGCGTTCTTCGAGCGCAACGAGGCGGCGGTCCCGGAACGCTGGCTGGAGATGATCCGCTGCTCCCTCCAGACGGTGGTCCCGGTGGTCCTGGGCTCGCGGATGGTGGCCGATTACGAGCGCCTGCTCTATCAACCCGCGGCCAGGGCCGCCTCGTTGGCCGCGGTCGACCACCACCGGGGTGCCCGTCAGGCGGTGACCTTCTCCAGGAGGGTCAGGGAGTGCTGGCCGCGGATCGCAGCCACGGCGCGCAGCATTCCCCCTCAGGGGCTGGCGCGCGGTCTCCCCTACGGGGATGAGCGGGCGGTGGAGGCTCTGGTGGAGCTCGACGGCCTGGTGCCCCACGAGGTGGAGGTGCAGCTCCTGCACGGGCCCGTGACCCCTGACGGTCAACTGGTGTCGCCGGTCATAGAGTCGATGGAGGTAGACGAGCTGACCTCCATCGGCCCCCATCGCTATGTCGGCCGGATGGCCCTCACCAGCAGGGGGCCCTACGGCTTCACGGTCCGGGTCATGCCGCGCCGCCTCAATCGTGACGCGCCTCCTCCGGAGATCCCGGTGACATTTGCGGAGCTGCAGCGATTCCTGCGGTGAGCGCTGGCGCAGAGGGGGCCGGGCCGGTGCCCGGGGGGGCGTGGTCGCCACCCGCCACCCAGGCACCGGGCGTTCCCCCCGGGCGCGAGGAGGTGGAGCTGTACACCCGCACCTTCCAGACCCTGCTCAGGTCATCCGGTGAAGTCCCGCTGCGAGCCCTGGAACGCACTCACCTGGGAATGCGCTCCTCGCTGCACCCCCTGGGGGAGACCGAGGTCTTGGACAGCGGCGCCCTGCTCTACTCGCTGCACCGGCTCCCCCCGGTGACCATGGAGCTGCGGCGGGTTCTGCTGGGGCAGTCCCCGGACCAACTGCTGCAGGCTCAGGCGGGCAGCGGCTGGGAGCCGGCAACCGCCCCGGGCCGGCGCCGGCGGTGGTGGTGGGACCAGGGCTCCGGTACCCTGGCGGTCGCCCTTGCCAGCAGCTCGGACCTCGATGATCTCGTGCCGACCCTGGTCGCCCTGCAGATCGAGTGGAACAAGGCCCACCGGCTGCTGAACGGGGACCGCGCCGAGGAGGAGCGGGAACCCCGGGATCTTCTCGGCGTGGGTCCGGACGATTGGACCCGGTTGGAGGGGTTATTCGGCAGCCGGTTGGACCGATTCATAGCGACCGTCACCGCGCGTCCCATGGACCTTCGGGTGAGGCTTCTGGGAGGATCTCAGGTGGGTTTCGCCAGGGCCACCAGGGAGTGGTGGGGGCCCATCGGCGAGGTCCTGAACAGGGAGGGGCTGCGGGACCGGCCGGTCTACTTCGTGAGCAGCAATGCCCACTGCCTGGTCAACCTGCTCTCGGGCGTCGCCCGCCGCCGCCGCCAGGAGGTGGTCCGCTGGGCGGAGTCGTCCCGAGATAGCGAGCTGCGAGCGCTTCTGGTCAGGCGGCGGCGCGGCGACCAGGTCTCAGAGGAGAACTTTCTCTATTACGCTGCCCGACTCTGGTTCGACGCTCACCCCAGGGCCCGAGCCGACCGTACCGCTGAGGAGAGCCAGGAGGGGGTCTACCACGTCGAGGCTCGCTCCGGCACCGACGTGGCGGCCCAGGTGATGGTCCTGGACCGTCTGCTGCCGGGCCAGCTCGACCCTCGTCTCGGCGAGATAGACGACCGCGCCTTGAGCGCGGCTCCGGAGGTCGTCATCAACATCCAGTACCCGCTCGGGCTGGGTGCCTACCACATCCTCCGCCAGGTGCTGGAGGCGACCGACCGAGTTGCCGGCGTCTACATCCTGGGCAAGGCCGCCACCCTGAACGCGGACATTGGGGACGTCATGATCTCGGACGTGGTGCATGACGAGCACAGTGGCAACACCTACTGGCTGCAGAACTGTTTCAGCTTCGCCGAGGTGGCCCCCTTCGTCACCTCACGTTCCGTCCTCGACCGCCAGCGGGCGGTGTCGGTGCGCAGCACCTTTCTCCAGAACCGCGCCTACCTCGACTTCTACTACCGAGACGCCTACACGGTGGTGGAGATGGAGGCCGGGCCATATCTGGGCGCGATTCACGAGGCGGGTGACTCCTCCCGCTACCCCACCGACCGCCAAGTCGACCTCACCCGCCCCGCGATGGAGGTGGGGCTAATCCATTACGCCTCCGACACTCCCTACACCCAGGCCCGGACGCTGGGCGCCCGCGGCCTACGCTTCGAGGGCATGGAGGGGACCTATGCCGGCGCTTTGGCGATCGCGGCGAGGATCCTCCAGCGCGCGGGAGCGGCGGCCGCACCCCGGTCGACCCCGTGACCGGGCTGGCCGGCGAGCGGTGCCAAGCCTGCCATGGCGACACCCCGCCCCTCCCGGAGGCCGAGGTCGAGGAGCTGCTGGAGCAGTTGTCCGGGGCCTGGGACAGGTCGGGGGCGCTCATCCGCCGCCACATCCAAACCCGGGACTTCGCGGAATCCTTCTCCCTGGCAACCCGGGTCGCCCTGCTGGCGGAGCGCGAGGGGCATCACCCGGAGCTCCAGGTGGGCTGGGGGCATCTGGTGGTGGAGCTGACCACCCATGCCGCGGGGGGGTTGACCCGTAACGACTTCATCATGGCCGCGAAGGTGGACCGGGTGATCGGCCCAGCCCCTGATGAGCCCCGGCCCTAAGAGGGCGGGACGGAGGTATGGGATCGGCGCGAGCTCATGACCAGTGCAGCCGTCCTCTTCAATCCCGCCCGGGTCGCCAGCCGTTCGGCGCTGCGCGCTCAGCTCCACCACCAACTCCAGCGGGCGGGTTGGCCCGAGCCCACCTGGATCGAGACCGACCACCAAGGTGGGGAGCAGGAGCGGCTCCGGGAGGCGCTGGCCGGGGGCGTCAAGGTCGTGTTCGCCTGTGGCGGGGATGGCACCGTGGCTCGGGCCATCCAGGCCCTCGCCGCGGCCGAAGACGTGGCCCTGGCGGTGGTGCCGATGGGCAGCGGCAACGTGCTGGCGCGCAACCTGGGCGTGCCCCGAGAGCCGCCAGCCGCGATTCAGGTGGCGATCCAGGGGACGACCAGGAGGATCGATCTCGGCCAGGTCGACGGCATCCGGTTTGCGGTCGCGGCCGGTATGGGCCTTGACGCCCAGATGCTGGCGGACGCTCCCCGGCTCGCCAAGCGCCTGCTGGGCTGGGCCGCCTACGTGCCCTCCGGGCTGCGGCATCTCTCCGAGCCGGAGTTCAGAGTCGAGATCACCATCGACGGGAGCGTCCCGATCTCGCGACTAGCCCGCTCGGTCGTGATCGCCAATGTGGGTCAGATGCCTGGAGGAATCCGGCTGCTGCCCACCGCGGTGGCCGACGATGGCTTGCTGGACGTGGCCGTGATCGCTCCCCGTCAACTGCGCGACTGGCTGCGGATAGGGGTTCGTCTGGGATTGCGGCATCCCGATGGGGTGGGACTGGAGTCTTTCCGCGGCGCGGTGGTGGAGCTGAGCACGGACCGGGCTCTTCCCCGGGAGGTGGACGGTGAGCCGATTCCCAGTGCCTCGACCATGGCCGCACGAACGCTGCCGGGAGCGCTGCTGGTCTGCGTTCCGGCGGCCACAGCTCGCACCTGACCATGCCGGGGTACCGTTACTTCTCAAGTTGGCCAACGTCGGCCAAGGCGGGAATCTGTTCCCCCAGGCATGTGAGGCTGGGTTGTCGCCCCCGTAGCGGCGCAGGAGCATGGGAGCCACTTGCTTGACGGGTCGCCC
>JAJYPP010000072.1 GCA_021795235.1 bacterium | reverse complement strand
CCGAGCTGGCCGCCTGCGGGGGCCGCCGGCGGCGACGGCCCGCAGCGGACGCGACGCTGACCGCTCAGGAGCTGCGGGTGGCCGAGCTCGCGGCCGCGGGCTGCTCCAACCCCGAGATCGGCTCCGCTCTGTTCATCTCCGCCAAGACAGTCGAGCATCACCTCGGCCGGATCTATGCCAAGCTCGCCGTCCGCTCGCGCCGCGAACTCATGCGCAACTGGAGGGCACCGGCCCCCGGTCCCGATCGGGAGTGACCGTGCGGCCGCTCCGGCTGCCGCCGGCTGAACTGCGGTCGGTGCTCCTAAACAATGGGGCGAACCCCCGATGCTATCTTGGCGCCACCACCTCACCCTGGCGCTGACCGGCTCACGCCGGATGCCGGCGAGGGCCGCCGGTTGGACACGCCGGATGGCCACAAGGGAGGCGCAGGTGGTGAGGATCTTTCACAGTGCTGGAGCGGGAGCGGTGCACCACCGCGGGCGGCTGAGGGCGGTAGGGTACTCGGTGATGGCCGTCGCGGCGGCCGCTGGACTGTCAGTGCTGATGGCCGCCTCCTCGTCGGCCGCCGGCACCTGGACCGCCGCCACGGCGTCCCTGAGCGGGCTCGGTCCAACGGCCGGCGCCAACCCAGCCGCGTTCTTCGGCAAGGTGATCGGAGGCGCCACGACCGAGCCCGTGGCCTGCCCGGCCGCCGGCTCGTGTGTGGCCGTGGGCTCCTACACCGACAGCTCGGGGCACCAGCAGGGCCTGATCGAGACGCAGTCATCTGGAACATGGACGGCGCAGACTGCGCCGCTGACGGGGCTGAACCCGCCGGCGAACACCAACCCGAGCGTGTACTTCTATGCCCTGTCCTGCTCCGCCGCAGGTTCGTGCGTCGCCGTCGGGAGCTACGACGACGCCTTCTTCAACCAGTACGGCCTGATCGAGACCCTCTCGAACGGCACCTGGACCGGGGCGACGGCACCGACGAGCGGGCTGAGCCCCAGCGCGCAGAGCGACCCGTCGATGACCCTCACCGGCCTGTCGTGCCCTGCCACCGGGGCGTGCGTGGCTGTCGGAACCTACAACAGCCCCCAGGCCGGCCTCATCGAAACACAGTCCAGTGGGACCTGGAGCGCGACCACAGCGCCGTTGAGCGGGCTCAACACCACCACCGGGGACGCCGTCCAACTCTTCGGGCTGTCGTGCCCGACCGTGGGTGGGTGCGTGGCCGGGGGACAGTATCAGGACAGCTCCAACAACTACCAGGGCCTGTTGGAGACCCTCTCGGCCGGGAAATGGACGGCTACCGAAGCGCCCACCGGTGGACTCAGTCCGGCGGCGAGCGCCAACCCTCAGGCCCTTCTGAGCGATGTGTCGTGCCCGGCCCCGGGATGGTGCGTGGCTGTCGGCGCCTACGACGCGTCCTCGGGCCGCCAGGGTCTGATGGAGGCCCTATCTGGTGGGACCTGGGCGGCGACCACCGCGCCGACGAGCGGGCTGAGTCCGGGAGCCGCGAGCCCCCCGGGGGATCCGCTCTTCACCGTCTCGTGCCCGGCGTCCGGCTCCTGCGTGGCGGTCTCGACCTACCATGACACCTCCGGCAACACGGACGGCCTGATCGAGACCCTATCTGCTGGGACCTGGACGGCGGCGACCGCGCCGACGAGCGGGCTGAGTCCGGGAGCCGGGCCCACCGTGACCATCGGCGGCCAGGCGTGCCCGGCCTCAGGCTCTTGCGTTGCCGTGGGCTCCTACACCGACGGCTCGGGGTATCAGCACGGCCTGATCGAGACGCAGTCGGCTGGAACATGGACCGCGCAAACGGCGCCGTTGAGCGGACTGAGTCCAGCGGCTGCCACCAACCCCATGGCGATCCTGGCCTCGGTGTCGTGCCCGGCGACCGGTCCGTGCACGGCGGTCGGCGACTACCTGGACAGCTCAAGCTACCAGTACGGCCTGATCGAGACCCAGACCGCCCCGTCGCCGGTCACCTGCACCTGGACCGACCGCGACCACGCCGTCAACGACAACTGGTCCAACGGCAGCAACTGGTCCGGCCAAGGCTGCACCTCTACGGGCGGTCCCCCAGTCGGCGCGGCCATCCTCTTCCCATCTGGCGTGAGCAACCCCGGCGTCAGCTATGACTCAGGCTCGAACGGCTCCTTCGACTCGATCACCTTCGAGGCACCCTACATCGTCAGCGAGGTGAGCGGTGCGCCCACCTCGATCGCCTTGACCCCGACGGCGGCCACGCCCTGCGGCTCGAGCATTGGGCTGTGCGACACGTCCACGACCGGAAAGGTCACATTCGCGCCGGGAGTGACCCTCGGGAGTTCCGAGGAGGTCGCGACGGTCCCGGCCGCTACGCTCTTCCTGGAGGGGATCATCTCCGGCTCCCATGCCATCCTCATCGGCGACGCCACCAACACCGGCTGGGTCTTCCTCGAGCCGGGGGGCGCGACCTGCTCCTCCTCCAACAGCTACTCGGGCCCGACGACCGTCCGCGGGGGCGATCTCTATCTCGAGTGCTCGAACTCCCTCCCGTCGGGAACCGCCGTGTCCGTCGACACCGGCGCAGTTCTCAGCGCCGAACTGCTTTCGGGTGGCACAGTCGCCAACGACATCACCGACAATGGGACGGTCGATTCGGTGGCTTGGACCAAACAGACACAGACGCTCTCGGGGGTCATCAGCGGGAGCGGCACGTTCAGCACCGTCAATGCAGCCTCGGACGCAACGACCGTTCTGACGGGCAACAACGCCTACAGCGGAGGGACCGTGGTCGCCCCGGGCACCACCCTGCTCGACGAACCGGCATCGACGGGCACCGACCCGCTCGGGGCGAGTGCCGGTGCCGTCACCGTGGACCACAGCGCCTCCCTCGCACTCAACGACTCCGGCCACTCGATGTTGGTGTCGAACCCGCTCATAGTCGGTGACGGCACGGCGGGCACCGCCCTCATCCTGGACCAGACGAGCTTCGACACCTGGACAGGAGCGGTCACCTTGGTGAGCGGGACCACCGACGAGCTCGCCGATAGCCAGAATAGGGGATCACTCTGGGTGACCGGGGTCATCGGGGGCCCCGGAATGCTCACCTTCGGCGACGCGGTAAACACCGGCTTCGTCGTCCTCGAACCGGGGGGGGCTGGGTCGTGCAAGCCCAACACCTACTCGGGTGGCACGGTGGTCGTCGGGCAGCTCCAAGCTTATTGCGCCGCCGCGCCCGGGCTATCGAGCGCACCGGTGACGATCGACGCTTCGGGGAAGTTCTTCTGGACACTGTCGAGCTCCGGCAGCATGAGCTACAACGTCACCGACAGCGGCGCGTATTACATCTACCCGGGAACGGGCACGACCACCACTCTGACCGGCAAGGTGTCGGGTTCCGGCTTCATCACGGCGGGCGGGGACATGGGGCCGAGTGCCACGACCGTGCTCGCCGGCACTGATGACCCCACGGGGGGCACCTTCGTGGCGCCGAACGGCAGCCAGGGAACGACCCTCGACGTAACCGGGTCCACCGGTGCGGTCACGGTGTACAAGTACTGCACGCTGCAAGGGAGCGGCACAGTCGGGCCTATCACCTCGGCCGGGACCGTCCAGCCCGGGCTGCCTCCCGGCAACCTCACCACCAGCGCTGGCGCGACCCTGGCCAGCGGAGGCACCGGCTCGCTGGCGATCGACATCAACGGCGCCAGCGCCGGATCGGGCTACTCGCAGCTCTTGGCCGCGGGCAGCGCGACCCTGACGAACGCGACCCTGTCGATCGCCGACTCCTACGCCGCTCCCTACGGCACCGTGTTCAAGATCGTCTCGGCGGGGAGCATCTCCGGCACCTTCGCGAATGCAGCCCAGAACGCGGTCTTGACCGCCGGGGGACGCCAACTCCAGATTGGGTACAGCTCGAACGCCGTGACCCTCACCGACGTGACCAACGCCCAGTCACCGCCACCACCCCCGACCGGGCCAACGGTCAGCGCGATCTCTCCGGCAGCGGGGTCGACGGCAGGCGGGACTGCGGTCACCATCACCGGGACCGGCCTCACGGGGGCGACAGCGGTGGCCTTCGGCAGCACCCCAGCGGCCAGCTTCAAGGTGGTCTCCGACACCGAGATCACCGCGGTCTCGCCCGCGGGCATCTCGGGCCCTGTGGATGTGGAGGTGACCACCCCCTCCGGCACCAGTGCGGCCGTGGCCGCCGATCAGTTCTCCTACCGGGCTGACTTCACCGGCGTCGCTCCCAGCCGGATCTGCGACACCCGGACGGGCAACCCGTCCGCGCTCTCGGGCGGGGCCGGGCAGTGCGGGGGCAAGACCCTGGGTGCGAACACGCCTCTTATGGTGAACGTCGCCGGGCTCGGCGGCGTGCCCGCTACGGGCGCGAGCGCGGTGGTGCTCAACGTCACCGTGACCAATCCCAGCACAGCCGGCTACCTGACGGTCTACCCCGCCGGTCAGTCGGCTCCACTGGCATCCAATCTCAACTTCGCCGCGGGCCAGACCGTGGCCAACCTGGTGGAGGTGAGCCCTGGAAAAGGCGGCCAGATCGCCGTGGTGACTGATGCCGCCTCGGCCGACATCGTCGTTGACGTCGAGGGCTACGTGTCGGCCCTGCCGACTGCGGGTCAGGGACTCTACGACAGGCTGACGCCGGCTCGGATCTGCGACACCCGCTCCTCCGGTCAACCTGCGAACCAGTGCACGGGCAAGACCATTAAGCCCGACAGCACCATGGCGGTGCAGGTGGCCGGCCTGGGCGGGGTGCCCTCCAACGCGGAGGCGGTGGCGGTCAACGTCACCGTGACCGACACCACGGCCCCCGGCTACCTCACCGTCTTTCCCGCCGGGACCCGTCCGACGGCGTCGAACCTCAACTGGGCCTCCGGGCGGACGGTGGCGAACCTGGTGGTGGTCGAGCTCAACTCCAGCGGCGGGCTCACCCTCTACAACCATGCCGGGTCCGCTGACGTCGTACTGGACGTGCTGGGCTATTACACCGCGGCGGGCGGCACGGGGACCCAGTTCAACGCCCTGGCCCGGCCGGCCCGGATCTGTGACAGCCGCTCCGGGAGCCAGCCATCGAACCAGTGCACCGGGAAGACCATGACGCCCAACAGCACCCTGGTGGTTCAGGTGACCGGTCTGGCGGGGGTTCCGGCAGACGCCCGGTCGGTGGTGCTGAACGTGACCTCCACCGGTCCCACCGCAAACGGCTACCTGACCGTCTATCCGGGAGGGACGCGGCCACTGGCTTCAAACCTGAACTGGATCTCCGGGCAGACGGTGCCGAACCTGGTCGTCGCCAGCCTCAGTCCCAGTGGCCAGGTCACGCTCTACAACTACACCGGGTCCACTGACGTCGTCGTAGATGTGATGGGCTGGAACAGCTGAGGCAGCCACCGGCCGCCAGGAGTCCCGGTGGGGCCGCCGCTGCGGCCGCCACCGGGGGCTCCCGGGGACCCAGCGCGGAGAGCGGCCATGGGTTGGGCGGCCGGCCTCAGCGGAGTCACGCGCAGCGGCTGCGGCAGCGTGCACCGCTCGTCGCCAGTGACAGGGCGTGAGCCCTGCCCGCCAACCTCACCCCGCGGGACTTCGGATCTGGTGAACCCAATGCCAGCCTCTCAATGAGGCACCGGAACACGCCACCCACCTAGACCGGACCGAGCCGCCGGAGAGCGTGTCTTCTGGGGCGCTCCACGCCTCCCAGAGGCTGGACCGACGTGACGTCGGCCCCGGGCTCTGCCGCCCATCCCGGGCCGCCGGAGAGGCGCCGCGGGCTCCCCACAAACAATGGGGCGAACCCCCGATGCTATGGCCCCTCTACCGCGTCACTCTGAGGCTGATGCGGCCAGGGCGGCATCACCCGTCGTCCGACCGGGAGATCACCGGCGTGGCGCTCGAGGCACGTGACAGGGAGGCTGGCGATGTGCAAGGGGCTGGAGCGGGCTCGGCCGACTCCTGGGAACAGCCGGGTCGCGGTCCGGGGCGGCGACCGCTGCCGTGGGCTCGCGGTCTGGAGATGAGGATCCGGTGCCAGAGGGAGAGCCGGCCCAGATCCCGGGAGCCCCAGAGCTGGCCATGTACATCCACATCGAGCCGGGGGCCAGGTTCGCCGGCACCGTGGCGTGCGACGGCGTGCGACGGCCGCGCCACTTTGACGGTTGGGTCGAGTTCATGGGGGCGGTCGCCGACCTTCGCGCCGAGCGACAGGGCGAGCGCCCGTTGGCACTGCAGTGAACTTGAGTCAAGCCCACTGCCGTGGCACCCCGCGAGGGGTTCCTCCTCCATTGCTGGGTTCGGTTCTGGCCTCACCGCGAACCGCCCGCACCGAAGCGCTGGTCTTACGTTCACTCCTCCGGTGCCGGGTGACCCGGCATCCGAGCCGCCGCCCAGCCAGGAGAATCCACAGCCCGGTCGAGTTGTTCACCCCCTCTCCCCGAACCCCTCTCCCCAGCTTCTACTACTACTATTTCACTCGCCTTCGGCTCCCGCATGTCCCCATTAGCGCACACCAGCATCTTGTCGAGCCTGTGCTTGGCGACCAATCGGCAACCTCCTCTGGGCTGAAAGCGAAAAGGGTGTCCCCCTGTTGCCCCGAAGGTCCAAGTGGCCCCTAGCTAGTGGATAAACCACCCCTTGGGTGGCCCCATGTTTGTGGCGACCGACACCGCCGAAACTCTCTCAGTCCTGGCTAAGGGACGGCCGGGGCTGGATGGGCGATCCTTTTGGCATGATGGGACGCCAGCGACCAATGGTCACGGGCCGCTTGATGCCCTCATCCCATCTCAAAAAGGGGGTGAGAGGGTAGCCTTGGAAGCATCGAAGCCCGAGGAGAGGGCCCCCTTCGCTCGGTCGTCTCGTATCACACGGCCGTGGCAGTACAAACGTGCCTGGGCTGTCTTGGCTCTGGTCGTCCTGGTGGCCGCAGGCGGAGTCGTTTACGCTCGGACCCGGCCCGCCCGGGCTCCCTTCGTGACGGCGACCGCTCGTTACGGCACGGTCACCGACACCGTCGTGGTGGCGGGCTCGCTCCAGCCTGTCCACAGTTGGGATCTCAGCTTCCCAGCTCCGGGCGTGGTTGCCACAGTCAACGTGGTGCCGGGGCAGACAGTGACAGCGGGCCAGTTGCTGGCCACCCTCGATCCGGCGACCCTGCAGGCGCAATTGACCCAGGCCGAGGCGAACCTCACCATCGCGCAGGCCAAGCTGTCGCTCGCCGAGTCGGCGCCGTCACCACCTGCCGCTGCCCAGGTCGCCATCGATCAGGCCGAGATCAGCATCGCCCAGGCCGCCGTGAACAGCGCCCAGGCCGCTGTGAATTCCACCCATCTCACCGCTCCAGCGGCCGGAGTGGTGGCCCAGATCAACGTGACCGCTGGGCAGCCGGATGGCGCCAGCAGCGTTCGTGCCGCAGCCAACACGACGGACATAGTGGTGGATGGTCTGGGGGCATTCGAGGTCACCGCGAGCGTGAGCGACGCCCAGGTCGCCCAGGTGCATGTGGGGCAGCCGGCGTTGGTGACCCCGGCTGGCCAGTCACGACCCCTCCCCGGGAAGGTCAGCGCGATCACCCCCCTTGCCAGCATTGTCCAGGGAGTACCAGCCTTCCCGGTCGTCATAACCGTGACCGGGAGTCCCCCCGGCCTGTTCGCGGGAGCGGGAGCTGAGGCAGCGATAGTAGTGCAGCGGGTCTCCCACGTGCTGACGGTCCCAGCCAGCAGTGTCCACGGCAGCGGCTCTCGGGGAACCTACGTGCTCGTGGTCAAGGCGGGCCGGGCGGTCAAACAGACGGTCAAGATAGGCGCGTCCGACGCCGTGCTCGCCCAGGTGACGTCGGGCCTGGCGGCCGGGGACCAGGTGGTCCTGGCTCAGCTCAACAAGCCCCTGCCCACCGGCGCTGCCGGTCTGGGCGGCCGCCGTGGACTCGGTGGGGGAGCCAAGGCTCATCACGGTCCCAAGGGTGGTGGTGGGATACCGTGATGGGTCCCGGTTCCGCGCCCTTGGCAGGGTCTCCTAGTTCGAGCCAGCTCTCAGCTGGGCTCGTCCGCGGCGAGTCCCCGCTGCTGGAGCTGGCGTCCGTTTCGAAGTCGTATGGCTCAGGTGAGGCTAGAGTCGACGCGCTGCGGTCGGTCGATCTGGCAGTCGAGAGCGGCGACTACGTCGCCATCATGGGGCAGTCAGGGTCGGGCAAGTCCACCCTGATGCACATCCTCGGCTGTCTCGACGTTCCCACTTCCGGCAGCTACCGGTTGGGCGGCACAGATGTCTCCAAGCTCGCCGAGGCCGAACTGGCCGAGGTTCGCAACCGCAAGGTCGGGTTCGTCTTCCAGCAGTTCCATCTGCTCCCGCGGATCTCCGCGTCGCGCAACGTGGAACTGCCCCTGATCTACGGGGGAGTCCACCCCCGAGCGGTGCGGAGGGAGCGCGCTGAGGAGGCCCTGGCCAGCGTCGGTCTGGAGAACCGCATGAACCACAAACCGACAGAGCTGTCGGGTGGTCAGCAGCAGCGCGTGGCGATCGCTCGTGCGTTGGTCACTGATCCGGACATTCTGCTGGCCGACGAACCCACGGGGAATCTGGCCTCCGATCAGGCCGATGACCTTCTCTCCATCTTCGACGCCGTTCACCGTGCGGGGCGAACGGTGGTGCTCATCACCCACGATGCGGACGTGGCGCGGCGGGCGCGGCGCCAGGTCCGCATCCGCGACGGGCAGATTGTCTCCGACGTCACCCAACCAGCATGAGCTGGATGGAGCTTGCCAGGGGTGCCCTGGACAGCCTCCTCGAGAGGCGCAGCCGGTCGATTCTCACGGTGCTGGGGCTGCTGATCGGCATCGCTGCTGTGATCCTGACCGTCGGGCTGGGCGAGGGCGCCCAGGCGCAAGTGGGCAGCGCGATCTCGGCCCTCGGGACCAACATGCTCATCGTGACCCCTGGATCGGTGTCCACTGCGGGGGTGAGCGGAGGCCTGGGATCGGCTAGCACGCTGACCCTGGCGGACGCCAATGCCCTTGGCACCAGGACTGACTGTCCTCAGATCGGCGCGGTCGCGCCAGTCTCCCAGCACAGCGGCTCCCTCACGGCGGGAACCAACAACTGGACGGCGCCAGTGGTCGGCACCACGCCCGCCTACCTCGCCATTCGGGACCGCCAGGTGGTCTTGGGGCACCCTTTCACAGCCGCTGCTGTGCAGAGTCAGGCCCACGTGGCCCTGATCGGGACAGAGGTGGCCCAGAACCTCTTTCCCACCTCGCGAGCCATCGGCCGCAACATCACCATCGACGGCGTGCCCTTCGCGGTGGTGGGCGAGCTCAACCCGGCGGGCTCGTCGGCCAATGCCAACGAGGACAATCTGGTGGTCATCCCGATCTCCGTGGCCGAGAGCCTCTTCGGGTCCCGGGGCCCCTATGCGCAGAGCCTCTCCCAGATCCTCCTGTCGGCCACCGGCCCGACCACCATGAGCGCCGCCTACCAGGAGGCCGAAAGCCTGCTCTTGGAGCTCCACCAGCTGCCCACGGCCAGGGCGGCCGACTTCACCATCACCCCCCAGACCAGCCTGCTCGCGACCGCCAGCTCGGTCTCCAAGACCATGACGATCCTTCTGGGTGGCATCGCCGCCATAGCGCTGCTGGTGGGCGGGATAGGAGTGATGAACATCATGCTGGTCTCGGTCTCGGAGCGGGTCCAGGAGATCGGTCTGCGCAAGGCGTTGGGGGCGACGCCCGGCCTGATCTTGCGGCAGTTCCTGATCGAGGCATCCCTCCTGGGCCTCGCCGGCGGTGTGCTCGGAGTGGGCCTCGGTGTGGGCGGTTCATTGGTCGCGCCATCGCTGCTGCATACGCCCATCGTCATCTCGCTACCCGCCGTGGTCGGGGCGGTGGTGGCTGCGGTCGGGATCGGCCTGTGCTTCGGCGTCTATCCCGCGGCCAGAGCCGCCCGGCTCTCCCCTATTGAGGCCCTGCGGAGCGCATGACCCCGTCGCCGAGCCCGCCCCCGCAGGGAAGGAGCGCGGAGCTCCACGGACCGCTCGCTGCGCGTAATCATGCCCCCGGCGCGAGATCCGCCAGCCGGCGGCGGTGGGCGTGGCGCCCAGCCCTGCTGGGCGCCACACTATTGCTGGGGATCGCGTTGACCGCGTGTGGGGCCGCCAGCTCGTCCCCCTCTAAGGTGCCATCCGCGCCCGGCAAGTCAGCGGCGAGTCAGGCCTACCGGTCCTGCCTCACAGCCCACGGCTTGGTCACCAAGCCGGCCGGCACGAGCTCGCCGTCCCCAGGTGGCCCACAGAGCTCGGCGCAAGGCAAGGCCGCGCGAGCCGCCTGCCGATCGCTCAGGCCCGGGAGCGCCCGCGGCGCGTACCGGTCTTGCCTGGCCGCCCACGGCCTCGTTGCCAAACCGGCGGGCAAGAGTTCGCCGTCGCCCGGTGGCACACCCAGCTCGGCTCGAGGCAAGGCCGCGCGAGCCGCCTGCCGATCGCTGAGGCCCAAGCGTGCCGCTCCGGGCTCACCATCGCCGACCACGAGCCCGTGAGTGAGTGAGCGGTCGCCCTGACTGTCCGCCGGCGGCATCGGTGGAGGTGGCTCGAGCGCACCATCGGTCGCCGGCCCCCATCCGGGCCGGCCGGCTCGCGCTGCC
This sequence comes from bacterium, assembly GCA_021795235.1. GTDB lineage: Bacteria > Chloroflexota > Dormibacteria > Aeolococcales > Bog-877 > AG-12. The sequence continues at coordinate 3,906 of JAJYPP010000072.1, read as the reverse complement.
GCCGATCTTCCGACCGTTCCGCGGTGACAAGGCCACGGGCGCGGCCATGCCCGTCGGCGAGGCGTGCGTCTACCTCCCATCTATGTGTGGTTGGGCCAATGCTTCGATGCAGATTCGGCGACCGTCCCTCCGGTCCTGCGATTCCTCGATCAGTCCCAGCCCGGATTTGGAGCACCGGACAGCCGCTCCGAAGCACTGGGCCATTGGGCCATCGCCAAGAGCGGTGAGGTCACCCATCTGCGGCCGTCGCCACCGGCGGTTGGACCGCGCCAAGAGTTGACTCAGCGACCTGGTTCTTCTGCGGAGCTGACGGGCGCCCGAGCGGGCTGGTGTTATGCTCTAAACAGTGTATGGTGTAAACGTTCGTGGCGATACCACAGCTCCGACTTCTGGGAATCTCCCCGAAGCAGATCGGCTGCTCCTGGCGCTGGTCCGGGTCGCCCAGGCCGAACGCCGTCAGCGCGGCCGCGCGCATACGGCACCTGCCTCACCGGCTGTGGCGCCGCTGGCGCCGCGCCACCTCGCCGCTCTCACCCAAGTCGTACTCCACGGACCCTTGAGTGTTTCCACCCTCACCGAGAGGCTCGGCATCGCCCTCACCACCGCCAGCCTGCTGGTCACTCAGCTGGCTGACGCCGGACTCGTGGAGCGCAGAGAGGACGCCGCGGACCATCGTCGGACCCTGGCGTCGGTGCGGCAGAGCCGTTCCGACGAGGTTCTCCAGCTGGTCAATGCCCACCTCCAACCGCTCCAACGAACGCTCGACCGGCTCGGCCGTCAGCGCGGAGAGGCGCTGTTGGAGGGCCTCGACGTCCTGGTGCAGGAGCTGGACCGTCGGCCGGCGCCCCTTGGCGACGCCTCGGCAGCCGACCAACCGAGCGGTGCCTCCGCTGGCATTGGAGCGAACACTGTGCCCACCGACGGCTGAGCTGGGACGGTTGTCTTGAGCACCTTCTTCCTGCGCCTGGGACGGCTCGTGGTCCGACATCCCTGGCCCATCGTGGTCATATGGGTGGTGGGGACTCTGGCCGCTGGACGTCTCCTTCCCTCGCTGGGCAGCCAGGTGAACACCAGCAACAGCGCCTTCCTTCCCGCCACGGCTCCGAGCGTCAAAGCGGCCAGCCTCGCGGGCCCGCTGGGGATCAAGAAAGGCGTCCGTCAGGTCGTGGTGGTTGCATCTCGCGCGACGGGTCCGCTCACAAGCAGCGACCGGGCCGCGATCACTCGAGAGGTCGCCCTGGCCAGGCGGCTGCCCCGGGTCATGTCTGTCCGAGAACTAGAGACCTCCGCAGACGGCCGGGCCGCCCAGGTGGTGATCTCAGCCAGCGCTTCCCAGTCGAACCAGGAGGCGGCCAAGCAATTGGTGGCTGGCATTCAGGCGACCTTTGGGTCGGCCCGACCGCCTTCCGGCCTCAGCCTCAACGTCGCCGGCCAGGTGGCCACCGCGGCGGCCGACCAGGCGGCGGCGAAGAGCACCAGCCGCGAGGTCCAGCTGCTGTCGATCCTCTTCATCGTGGTCCTGTTGGTGATCGTCTACCGCTCGGTGCTCGCCCCAGTGCTGACTCTGCTGCCGGCGGTCTTCGCCCTCGCCCTGGCCAGCAGCCTGATCGGCGCGCTGGGAGCTGTCGGGCTGCAGATCTCCCAGGTGACCCAGGTGCTGCTGATCGTACTGATCCTGGGCGCAGGGACCGATTACGGGCTGTTCCTGGTCTTCCGGGTACGAGAGGAGCTGGGCATGGGCCAGGACCCCAACGAAGCCATCGTCCGCGCGCTCAGCCGGGTTGGGGAATCGATCACCGCCTCGGCGGGAACTGTGATCCTGGCCCTCCTCACCCTGTTGGCAGCGACCTTCGGCATGTATCACGACCTGGGGGTGCCGCTGGCCGTGGGAGTCGCCGTGATGCTCCTGGCGGGCCTTACCCTGCTACCAGCCCTGTTGACGATCTGCGGACAAGCGGCCTTCTGGCCGTCCAAGATCCGGCCGGGCGCGGTCCGCCGGGGCCTGTGGGGGCGTGCCGCCGCCCGGGTAGTGGCCAGACCGCGACTCACCCTGATCACCGGTGTGGTGGTCTTCGGATCGCTCGCCTTCGCGGCGACGGGGTTCCGAGCGGCCGGCTACGGGGGAACGGTCACCGCTCCCGCCGGGTCTGATGCTGCCAAAGGGGATGCCGCCCTGGCCCAGTACTTCCCACAGACTACGGCCAGCCCCACGAACCTGATCCTTCAGTTCGCCACCCCGGTCTGGACCGATCCCAAGGCCCTGCTTCAAGCCGAGAAGGTCATTACCGCGAGTCGCGAGTTCAACCGTCTGCTCGGGCCGCTGGACCCCAACGGACAGCCCCTGACACCTGCCGAACTCTCCGGCCTGCACGGGAGCTTGGGTCCCGCCGCAGCCCTCCCGCCTGTCCCACCTGCAACTGTGACCGTCCAGCCAGCCCTCTACGACGCCTATCGCGCGACTGCGCCGCTGGTGAGTTCCAACGGACTGACGGTGCAGTTCGAAGCCAGCCTGGCCGCCGGGCCGGCCAGCTCCACCGCAGCGCTCGCGGAGATTCCCGCTGTCCGGGCGACCCTCGCTCGGGCCGCTCGCGCGTCCGGGGCGCGGCGGTACGGGGTCGCCGGCGAGGCGGCCGCGCTGGCCGACGTTAGCGCTCTCTCCAACCAGGATCTCCTCCACGTGGTGCCGCTGGCGGTGCTGGCGATAGCGCTCCTGCTGGGGCTCGTCCTGCGGAGCCTGGTGGCACCCGTGTACCTCATCGCCAGCGTGGTGCTCTCATACCTCGCCGCCCTTGGAGCGGCGGTCCTGGTGTTCATGGATCTTCGGGGGGCGGACGGATTGACCTTCCTGCTGCCGTTTCTAATGTTCATATTCCTACTCGCTCTCGGCGAGGACTACAACATCCTGGTCATGACTAGGATCCGGGATGAGACCGCCCGGCTCCCGCTGCGCGAGGCGGTGATTCGGGCGATAGGGCTAACCGGCCCAACCGTCACCTCGGCCGGGCTGGTGCTGGCCGGGACCTTCACCGTGCTCGCCTTCTCAGGTGGCAGCGGGCCGAACGGCAGCGAGATCCAGGACATTGGCTTCGGGCTGGCGATCGGGATTCTCATGGACACCTTCTTGGTCCGCACTCTGTTGGTCCCCTCCACGGTCGCCATCCTGGGTCGCTGGAACTGGTGGCCGAGTTCGAAGGGGCGAGCTCAGCCAGTCGTGGCTGGCCCGCCGGCACTCGACCCGTGACGACTGTCCCTCGCCCGGGACTCTGGGCGCCCCGCGCACAACGGCAACCGTAGGGGCGTGGGTTCTCGCAGGATTCGTTAGATGCCGCAGTGCGGGTGGAGCGAGTGGCGCCCAGCCCCAGCGGTCCGCTGCCAGGGATCCGCGGGGCGACATATTTGCCTGGCGGGGGCTTCGGCCCGACCGTTTGCTGGTCCCGGTCGGTGCGGTTCACGGAAGGTCGCGCTCTGGACCAGGTTTGCCCCGGGCCGAGGTCGACTCCTCGACCCGGGGCGGCTATGGGGAGGTGGTAGGAACCGTTCCTGCTGAGTGCCCATAAGACACCCGGTCGGGACGAGCGGTCTTTCCCGACCTGGACGCTGCCCAAGGTTGCCGTCGCCGTTTCGGGTCTTGCGCCACGTGGGTGGCTGCCCTCACGCCTTCGGAACTGGGACTGGCCCTCGCACCCGTCACCTGCCACGCCGGCGCTGCCCCCTGAGTAGCTCTCCACATCAGCGGGTTGCCCCGCCGCTTCGATCCTCTGTTCGGATGTGGTCACACCTGGACTTGCCTTGGGTCTGCGCCGGGCAGAGTGCCCGAGTGCCCTTCTGCCGAGCACCACGGCCGCGGCCGTGGGCCCGGATACCTGGTGATGCTGGGCCAAGAGGGGAGCCAGCTGGTGCTGGCGG